>CAZOHC010000001.1:0-15948 GCA_964579845.1 uncultured Gammaproteobacteria bacterium
GCCAGATACACTGAGGATCCGGCCTGACGAGGACATATGATCCGAATCGTTCAAGTCGCCTGCCGTGCCCGCTATCCAGCAGCGCATAATCATCCCATCCTTTAGTGCTCAGTATTTTCATCATCACCCTTTCTTGCAGCAGCGACCAAAAACGTCTTCAGTGATGTAATCTGTGTGTCATCATATAGCGAAATCGTCTGCACCTGTTTACCAAGAGGCGCCAGTGCGGTTTTGCAGGCTTCCAGATGTTCTTCATCTACCAGGTCAGTTTTGGTAAGGAGGATAATCTCTTCTTTATGCAGTAGTGCTTCATTGTACTTTCTGAATTCCTCCCGAACCGTTTCATAATCTCTGAGAACATCATCACTTGAAGCGTCAATACAATGTATGAGCAGTTTCGTCCGCTCGATATGCTTGAGAAACTTTATCCCGAGCCCCTTCCCCTCACTCGCGCCTTCAATCAATCCCGGAATGTCAGCAAGAATGATGTTCTCAAGCATTCCCAGATTCGGCTCAAGCGTTGTAAACGCATAGTTGCCTATCTTCGGTGACGCATTGGTGAGCAGACCGAGAAGACTGCTTTTCCCGGCATTCGGCAGACCGATCAATCCGATATCCGCGATCAGCAAGAGTTCGAGATGAACGTCGACCTCTGTTCCTTTTTCGCCGTACTCAAAGTAGGTCGGTGCTTGGTTCGTCGCACTTTTAAATTCATTATTACCGCGTCCGCCTTTGCCGCCTTTGGCAACGAGGAGTTTGCGCTCTGTATCGATAATGTCATAGATTTTCCCTGATGACAGTAAGGTCACCCTGGTTCCGGTCGGGATCGGGATAATCAGATCAGGGGCATTCTTTCCGAAGAGATTCTTTCGTTTCCCCGGAACGCCGTCTTCAGCTTTCCAGACTTTTTTATAGCGAAATGGCTGGAGAGCACCGATATCATTGACCCCTTGAAAATAGACGTTTCCGCCGTTCCCACCGTTTCCGCCGTCAGGACCGCCTTTCGGATTCCCTTCATTTCTTCTGAATGTTGCGGCACCCCGCCCGCCGTCACCGGCTTTGACAGTAATTCTTACATCATCAACTAACATAGCCTCAATTGTACCATTTTGAGCTCTAGAAAGCATGCGTTTGTTATGTATTGTTCTGCTTGACCAATCATCGAATCTTTTTTATGCTAGACATATCTTAAGGCAGGAAGATACATAAACTCGTACGTATTCCATATGAAACGCCTGCCAAAAGAACAAATCACCATCGATCCGCTAGCGCTCCAGATCTGGGAAGAAGTCGTGTATTCGATGGACACCTACACGAACGACAGCCATGTTTCCAAATTTTACCTTCCTGAAGAACTGACCAAACACTGCAGACTGGTTGCAGCTGCATTCGCACAGATCCACTATGCCCCGATTCCGACGACTGAACAGGTCATGAAGACGAGACTTTTCGGCCTTTTCTACTTAACGATCATGTGCGGTATTCAGGCATATCTGAAAGAGCGGGCTATTTTTACGAGCTACGCACCGTATACGATTCAGAATGATGAGAAAGCGATTCGGGAACTGAAAAATAAGATCATGCATGACTTGGAAGAAGGCGTACCGGTCGAAGCACCATTATCTGAAGTCATGGATCTGTTCCTGAATCAACTGACGCCGATGAAACAGAAAATCGTCAAACAGACAAAAAACAGGATTTTCCATGAAGATTTGTTTGATAAATTCCTCCCGATGATTCTCGTCTGGGGCTACCTCTTCGCCAAAGAAATGGTTCTGGATTACTAAAACGTAGTATCTCCCCTATCGTATCTACTCTGATATAGAAGAGGTCTCTTCACAACGAATATGTTGTCATGGTAGCATTAATTATGCCCCATCCGGAAACCGGAGCCCGTTGGAAAGGCTTACAACACTATACTGAACACTTCATGGCTCCTGTCAACAAATCTGAAGAAGCTGCGCGTCTGCTTGAAGAACTCACACGGTATAAGGTTGTTCAACCCTCAGTCCCTCCGCTTGAGAATCTTACGGATCACTATGTTGACTATGCATTTCAAACCGCAGAGGAAGGAAAATGGAACCTCCGTTTGATGCAACCACCCCAAAAAGGCTTCAATTATGTTAACGGAAACCATCGGGAAATGAGCCGACTGGAACACAGACTTGCAGAAAGACAATCACTGAGACTTCCTCAAGAAAATGCAGAAACTGAGGTACGACATGCCAAAGGTATTCATTTTATTGCAGAAAATATCAACATTATAGACGAACTTCTCGCAGGCCCGGCACGGGGACCGACACAACGGCAGCCGAGATGGCTTATTGAAGCATCACTTCCGACCAAACGGGGAAGAGCGAGAGCTGATCTCATCATGATAGGTTCAGATAATCGAGTAAGAATACTCGAATTCGGTAACGGTATCTATAAACCTGATAAAGTAGAGCAACAAGCAGAAGGATTAAGTACATTTTATCGGGATATTAACGGCGTAGATATTCCAGCAAGCAGGGTTATTACACATGTCGTCCAATACCATATTGAGGGTGAAGTAAACGAGTTGACGGTTTTCCCGCCAAAACTGCTCCGGGAAAAACTTGACCGGGTCCACCAGCAGGATAATATCTATGATCATCTCTACGCGTACACATTCAGACACGGACAACAAGCATCATGAAAAAAGAAACCCGTACCCATCACTCAGAACGGCACTATTCCCGAAAAGGGGGACACTTGGAACGGAGCAACTACTGGAAGACAGTTCAGCATGAACAAAAACTGGCAAACAGACGACGAACCAGTGAGTATGAGGGAAGAGAACAGTCGATTTTCAGTCCGTTAGTCGGCGTCGACGTTTTACTCTTTGAAGATGGAATGAAGTAACCCCCTCGGCTTGACTGAAGGTCTGATTAGCAATACAATGGGCACTATGACCATCATGCTTCAGAGTAATGATACCTATGTGCTCCGCTTTGATAAAGGTGAGGAAGTTATCGCCGGTCTGGTCGCATTTGCGAAAGAGAACGAACTGACTGCCGGTGTCTTCAATGCAATCGGCGCCTGCAGTGAAGTAACGCTCGCATTTTATGATCTTGAAAATAAAAAATATCTCGATCACACAATTTCTGAGGATCATGAAATCGTCTCGGTAACAGGCAATATCAGCCGTATGGACGAAAATCCGATTATTCACGCCCACGGTGTTTTTTCAGACAGAAACATGACAACCAGAGGAGGACATATCAAAGCGATAACTGTCTCTGCCACCTGTGAAGTGACGATAACTGAACTTATAGGCAATCTTACCCGAGAATTTGATGAAGAAACCGGCCTCAATCTGCTCCGATAAATTCTTATAAGCTTCTTACGCCAATCTTACCTAATTGTAGAGTTATAAATATAGTATAGAGCGTACAGGGAGGATTGTATGAAACAGCAAGTGATTTACCGTGACCCTGAGGCAGACAGGAAAGAAAATCTAAAAAAACGTATTCTTTCATTACCGAAAGTAACACTACCGTTCCGGTCAAAGCGAAAAGTGCCGGAGGAAGTCCCGGGTGTTCCGAAAAAAGTTATGAGTGAGGTCAAAGAGGAAATTGTAAAAAAGGAACTACAGAAAACACTGGAACAAGAAGAAAAGCTACGTGATCTCACAAAAACAGGGAACCAAGTACTTTTCAAATGTGTCAGTACGTTTCCGTTTGATTTCTTTCCTGATGAAATAACTATCGAACCGACACAAGTGAATGCGAGTATTAAAACATTTTACTTAACACGACGACTTATCTCAGTTCCGATCAGGAATATCTCTGATATCTCAGTTCAGACAAGCATTTTTTTCGCATCCATCACCGTTATTGATAAATATTTCTCTGATAATTCATTCACCATCGATTACTTACAAAAAGAAGAAGCAAAAAAGTTTCGGAAAATTGTTCAGGGACTCATCATCGCGACCAGAGAAGATCTCGATGTCAGCAGAATAGATACCGACACCCTGAAGAAACGAGCTGAACAACTCGGAAAAATGCGACAGCTGGAAACCTAAGAAAAAACAATATCCGCGATATCCCGCCTTAGCGCATCTAACGCTGCAACGGATTGCTTACGGTTCGGAAAGTGGTAATTCGAAAGTATGACGAACGCTTTGCCTAACCCAATGTCACAGAGAACCACACAACCGGTAAACCCTGTTTTCCCGATGGTGTGTGCAGTACGGTTCTTCCCCATATACCTAGGCTGGTCAAGCTCCCAACCCAGTCCCACAACGCCGTGACCTGACTGCAGCTGGTTTGTCGCCATAGCACTGATCATCGCCTCTGAAAAAAATTGCCTCCCCTGTATTTTTCCTCGATTCAGAAGCATCCGGAGAAATTTTAGTAAGTCAGGGGCTGTTGAGAACAATCCTGCACTTCCGGGAACAATCTTCTCCCGAAGGATAAAAGCACTCTCATCATGCACTTCTCCTCGGATTACTCTACCTCGCCAACGGTCATGCTCCGTAGGCACGATCCGATCACCCGGAAGATCTTCAGGGTAGAAGCTCGTATCCTGCATCCGTAGCGGGTTAAAGAAGATCTCCTGAGCTAGTTCCGGAAGACTTTTCCCGCTCAATTCTTCAATGAGAAGACCAAGGAGAATACTCGTAGCATTTGAATAGGACATGTGTTCCCCGGGCGGTTCGGAAAATTGTGTGGTCAGAATCTTTTCTATAATCTCGTCAGCACCGAGGTCTTTATAAGAGGAGAGTGGTTCAGTAAACGATAACGTCTGTGATAAAAGATGCCGGGCAGTGATCTCGTCTCTAAAATTTGTTCGTAATGCCGGGAGTGTTTCTGCTATTTTTTGGTCGAGTGTGAGCATTCGCCGGTCAATAAGATAAAGCGCCAGTGACGCGACCGGTATCGATTTGGTAATTGATGCGACATCATAAATCGAATCCCGTTTAACAATCGGTGCGGATTTTTCGTAGGTAAATCGGCCGCCCGGAATAATACTCTGATTCCCGAACGTATCGACCACACCGACGACACCGCCCGGAAACACACTGTCTGTCACTGCTTTTTCAAGTCGATAACGGATCCTGTCTTCCATGGTTCGCATTATAGCCTATTTTGTAATCCAGCTTATTTACATCACGTACTGCCTGTGTTATAACAGACTCAACTGCATGATGAAGAAACAATTATTTTCCCTCATCTTAGTCGTACCGTTTTTCCTCTTCTCACTCATTTTTGCTCCTGTCATGACGCATGCTGCGACGTTTAGAAGCGGTGAGACCGTGTCAGTTGATGATAATCTGGAGGATCTCTATGCTGCAGGCGGTACTGTCGTCATCAATGCGCCGGTGACAAATGATCTGGCTATTGCCGGTGGAACGCTGAATCTGGATGCTCCTGTCTCGAATTCTGTTTTTGCATCCGGCGGCACCATAAACGTACGAGGCACGATAGGAAATACGCTTCGGGCTGCCGGCGGAACGATTACTGTCTCATCTGCCGTCGCACGTGATGTCTTGCTCTTTGGAGGAACGATCACCGTCGATCGAGAAGCATCGATCTCAGGTGATCTGGTCGTCAACGGGGGTCAGGTTATGATTCAGTCTCCTGTCACCGGTGATGTCTATGTGAACGGCGGACAGGTAACAATCGATGCGGAAATAGGGGGGAACGTCGAAGGGAATGTAGAAAATCTGGTTCTCGGAAGTCAGGCAGTGATACAGGGGGATCTACGCTATGAGTCATCACAACGTGCTGTTATCAGAGACGGAGCTGTTATAAACGGACAGGAAGATTTTCGCCGGATGGAACGAGCTGATCGTGACGGTGCGAAGATAGCGGGTCTCATCTCAACGTTCTCATTTTATAAATTAATCGCTGATATTCTCGGTAGTCTCGCACTCATCTACATTTTCTATACCTTTACCAGACGAGTTGTCGAGCGGGGAATGGTCGAACCGGTGAAAAAGGGGCTATTGGGAATAGCCGCACTCATCCTAGGTCCGATTATCGGGTTTTTCCTTCTCATCTTGATTCTCCCCGGGATTGTCATGCTCATTCTCTATGGTCTCCTGCTTCTCCTTGCGACTTTTATCAGCAAGATCTTCCTCGGCTGGATGATCATGCGGTGGTGGTACGGTCGGAATAACCGACGATATACACTCGACTGGAAGGCAGCGGTTGTCGGGCCACTGGTAATGTTCCTGCTCCTTCTTATCCCGGTTCTGGGCTGGTTTATCAGCTTTATCATTTACCTGATCGCATTCGGTAGCCTCCTCACTGAGATAGCATCCTGGATATCATCCCCTGACCAAGAGAGAGCAACACCTCATGAAGAAAGTCCTGCGAAAACAAATCGTCCGGTACGACGACTCGCGAAAAAAGGCAAATAATCCCATTAGCATTTAGTAAATAGTAATTAGTAATTAATTTTATGTATATCACCCACTTACTCCATTCCTGTTTACTTGTTGAAGAAAAGGATAAGGCTGTGCTCATCGATCCCGGCGAATATACCGATCAAGCAGGGATTATGACGCAAAGCAATCTCTCCCACCTCGATACGATTCTCATCACGCACGAGCACTTCGACCACTTCTCACTGCCGCTGGTTACAAGTCTGCATAAGAAATTCCCTGAGGCAGTCATAATCAGTACACCATCCGTGGTGAGGAAACTCAAGCATGAAGGAATTAGCGCAACTGAAAAAGAAACAGTAGACATAGCACTCGAACCAGTTACCCACGAAGAAATTCTCTTCGCGTCTGTTCCTGAGAACAATAAATTTACCGTTTTTAATCGATTAACTCACCCGGGTGATTCGTACCAATTCGCATCAGGAACCGAGATACTTGCGATGCCGATGATCGCACCATGGGGTAGTCTGGTCGAGGCGATGAAAAAAATAATTGAAGTAAAACCGAAACTCGTCATCCCGATTCATGACTGGCATTGGAAAGATGAGGCCAAAGAAGCATTTTATCCGAGAGTGACTGACTATCTGAAAGAGTATGATATCGTATTTAAACCGCTCACACCCGGCGAGAGGACCGAGGTCTAAGGATATTAGGCTTTATATCTTCGTTTAATTTCTCTCAGTTATTTGCAAATCTTCCCCCTCTACTAGATTAATAACCATAATAAAAGGGTATGTGACTGCTGTTGAAAGGATGACAGTAGCAATTGTGAATACAGCGTATTAGCGCTTTGGTGATTGGAGTTTGCGGCGTGATTTTCCTCCCATGCCGACTTTACGTCGCTCACGGACTCTCGCATCGCGAGTGAGGAATCCTTTATCTTTGAGGATTTTTCGGTATGCTTCAGGATCGTAGTTATTTAACGCACGTGCGATACCATGTACCACAGCATCGAGCTGTCCTGCAGGTCCGCCGCCTTCTACTTTAATCGTGAACGTAAATTTATTCTGAGCGTTCGCAACTCTCAATGGTTCGGAATAACGATAGCGATTCAGATCACCTGAAAAATACTCGGCAATCGGCTTCTGGTTGACGATAATATCACCTTTATTCACTTCGACTTTATTCCATTCCATACCGTCACGAAGCGTATCATATAACCTGACACGGGCAACTGCTTCACGTCTGCGACCGACGGCGAACGTATAGTCACGTTTTGTTGTTTTTCCGTTTTTAACTGATGCTGTTACTTTATCTGCCATAATAATGTTTATGAAACCTCCTGTAATTTCTTATCTCCGAATTTGTGTTCTTCTCCTGCTGAGATGTGCAGTCTTTTTAACATTCTGTCTCTGAGTTTGTTCTGCGGAAGCATGCCTTTTACCGCATGGTTAATAATCTCTTCAGGCTTTCTGTTGCGGAGGTCTTTGAGGCTTTCTGCCTTAAATCCACCCGGATAGCCTGAGTGACGATAGTACATTTTATTCTCTTCTTTTTTTCCACTGACTTTTACGTCTTTTGCGTTAATAACGACGACGTTATCACCACAGTCAAGGTTTCGAACAAAGTATGGTTTGGATTTTCCCATCAGAAGCTTTGCGATCTCACCTGAGACACGGCCAAGTGTCTTGCCTTTGACATCGATAATGTACCACGCACGAATAATATCCTTCTCTCTTGTCGGTGCTGTCATATGTTGATTCATCATGATTACTTCGACTCCTTTTTGGCAGACTTTTTCACTGCTGCTTTTTTGACTGTCTTTTTCACGGTTTTCTTCACAGTCGGTTTCTTAACAGAAGCGGTTGCTTCTACACTTTCTTTCTCCGGTTCACTCTTTTCACCTTTTGCCGTCTTCTTTCCTGTCGGTACCACTGCTGTCATTGCAGGCTTCTCAACCCATTCCAGAATAACGACATTCGCATTATCCTGCAGTCTGGTTCCCATTTTAATGATACGGGTATATCCACCCGGACGATCTTTAAACCTTGGGCCGATATCACTAAGCATTTTCTTCAGTGCCTGTGCATTGAGATACGGCTGAACGAGTGAATGAGCTTTCGCGTCGCCTACCCGTGCTTTGGTCACCAGTTTCTCGATCAATGGGCGCACAGCTTTGGCTTTTTCTTCTGTCGTCTGAATCCGTTCATGGACCACCAACTGAGAAGCCAGCCCTTTAAAAAGTGCTTTCCTTTCATTAGTGTCACGTTTCAGTTGTCGTCCGAATACATTTTTTCTCATAACCGTAAAAAAAAAGACATTAGGATATTTCAATATTAAGCGATAAAAGAGCTTTTGAGCTTTTCTTAATATCCTTGCCCGCCGAAAGGCAGGTTAGTATCCCAATATCTTAATATCTTTCAGATTAAGCAGGTAAATTGATGCCTTTTTCCTGTAATTTCTCGTCAATGACAGAAACTGATTTCCCTCCCATATTTCGCATGGAAGTCAGGTCGCGGCGTGGAGTCTTTAACAGTTGTTCTACTGTCTCAATACCGCCGTTTCTCAGCGAATTATAGATTCTGGTCGGTAAATCGAGCTCATCAATTGTCAACTGCAGAAGACTTTCAGGAACGGAAACAGTACTGACTGCGTCCTCAGTCTCAACTTCTTCCTGATTTGGCTGGTAGATCTGCGCAAATGAGTTTGCGAGAATCTTTGCAGCTTCTTCCAACGCTTCCTGTGGTTTAACGACACCGTTTGTCCAGATCTTCATGACTAATTTGTCTAAATCAGTCTGGCGACCGACACGGGTTGATTCAACTGCATACGTCACCCGTTTTACCGGAGTAAAGATCGCATCCGTCGGAATCATACCGACACCTGATGAACGGCGTTCTTCAGCGAGTGAGAACCCGAGACCCCGCTCGACTGTTAATTCCATCTCAAGTTTTGATTTATTATTTGCTAATGAACCGAGGTACTGATCTTTATCAACGACCTCAACACCATCTGAGATCTGCAGATCAGCAGAGGTAATCTCTTTCGGTCCGGTAACTGAGAGTTTAACAGTTGCGCTATCTTTTGAATCAAGTAAGCGAAGATTCAGTTGTTTAATATTAAGAATAAGATCGACAACGTTTTCTTTCAGACCAGGAACGGTAGAGAATTTGTGTTTGACACCTGAGATCTTAATCGAGGTTACTGCTGCACCGGGAATCGACGTGTAGAGAACGCGTCGCAGTGCATTTCCGATGGTGTACCCATAGCCCGGCTCCAGCGGTTCGATAACGAACTCACCGTAGTCGTTTGTTGCGGTTGCTTCTTTGACTGAAAAAGTTAAGTTATTCATAAGTACTTCTTACAAGATAGTATTATATCATTATCTTGAGTAATATTCAATTATCTGTTGCGTATTGAATAAAACCTCGATATCTTCACGTTTGGGCGTGCGTAAAACCTTGCCGCTGAGCCCTTCACGATCCAGGAAAGCAAGGAGCTGCGGCTTTTCTTTCGCGAGCTGCAATACCTGCACATTCTGTTCCATTTTCGGTGAGAGACTGATGACATCATCCACCTGCACCTGATAGGAAGGAATGTTCACTTTTTTACCGTTGACACGAACATGCCCGTGTGAGACAAGCTGTCTGGACATAAAACGAGTTTTTGCGAATCCGAGTCTATAGACTATATTATCTAATCTGGTCTCAAGAAGTGCAAGCAGCATTTCCCCTGAATCACCTTTTTGTTTCTCAACATGATCAACCATGCGGCGGAACTGTTTCTCAAGCAGTCCGTAGGTTGCTTTTGCTTTCTGTTTCTCACGAAGCTGCTGGCCGTATTCAGATGGTCGGCGGCGTCCTTTTTTCCCGTGAACACCCGGTAAGATATTCAGTCTGCGCATCAGACTTGCAGACTGTTTATCTAAAATATTGACGCCTTCACGTCGTGCTAATTTGTGTTTCGGTCCTGTATATCGTGCCATATTAGATTCTTCTCCTTGCTTTTGCCCGAGGTCCGTTGTGCGGAATCGGGGTCACATCAGCGATACTGATAATTGATAGTCCTGCTGCTTTAATTGCTCTGAGTGAGGAATCACGTCCGCTTCCCGGTCCTTTGACAAAGATCTCAACTGCTTTCATACCGCGACCAAGCGCACGCTTGGCTGCCTCTTCAACTGCCATTGAAGCTGCGTACGGTGTTGATTTTCTCGTGCCTTTAAATCCCTTACTTCCTGATGAACTCCATGCGATCACATCGCCTTTATCGTTGGTGATTGAAACTAACGTATTGTTAAATGTCGCCGTCACAAAAACCTTACCGTTTTCGGTAACATTATCTGCTAATTTCTTTTTTACGACTTTTGTATTTTTCTTACTAGCCATAGTTTGATTGTTCGCTGCTTTGGGCTAACGAATTACTGCTTCTTTGCTGCAGCTGCCTCCATCTTTGCTGCTAATTCTTTTTTAATCGCTCCGATCGTGACTCTTTTACCGCGCTTTGTGCGGGCATTACTTTTCGTCCGTTGTCCGCGTGCAGGAAGCCCTCTCATATGTCTGATCCCGCGGTATGCTCCGATATCGCGAAGCCTTCTGATATCGCCATTGACCTCTGATCTGAGATCTCCTTCAAGCTTATACGTTTCCAGTGCTTTCGTGATTTTTTTAACATCTTCTTCAGTCAGGGTATGTACTCTCGTCGCACCGTCGATACCTGCCTCTTTTAAGACAGTATCAACATTACCCCGTCCGATTCCGTATAAATACGTCAACGCGATATCAACGCGCTTATCATCCGGTAAATTTACTCCAATAATTCTCATAAATCGTTTATCCCTGTCGCTGTTTGTGTCTTGGGTTTTCGCAAATCACGAAGACCACGCCTTTACGGCGGATTATCTTACACTTCATGCATCGAGGTTTTACACTTGCTTGTACTTTCATAATAAAATAAAGATTGAACCATTCAGGTTATGTTCTGACTACCGGTAACGGTACACTATCCTTCCTTTGTTCTGGTCATAGGGAGTCATCTCAATTCTCACCCGGTCGCCGGGAAGAATCTTAATAAAATGCATTCGCATTTTGCCTGCCAAGTGACAGAGCACAATCGTTCCGTCCTCAAGCTCTACCCGAAATAATGTATTAGGCAGAGACTCTTTAACAACTCCTTCTTTTTCAAAACTACCCTGATGAACCATAAAAACAAAAATTCGAACATCGAATTACGAAATCCGAATTTTTACTCCAAGGTATTATATCAAATGAGCCTGGAAAGAGCAACACACAAGGAATTCCTCAGGGAGTTAAAACTTCAGGTCCGTCAGGTGTTATCAGCACTGTTCTCTCAAAAACGCTTGATAAACTGCCATCTGACGAGACAATCGTCCAATCATCATCACCACGGTAGCTGACATCACGACCGCCCATATTATAGATAACTTCAATAGCAATCGTCATCCCTTCTTTGAGTTCAGGTGTTTTCTCAATCGGACGGGCAAGAAATCCGGGAACTTCCGGCGGCTCATGAAGTTCACGCCCGACACCATGACCGACCAGTGAACGAATAATGGAGTAGCCTGCGTCTTTTTCAACAATATCCTGGATTACTTTTGAAATATGGCCGACTCTATTCCCGATCGTTGCTTCTTGTATTCCGGCCTCAAGCGCGCGCTTTCCTGCTGCAAGTAATTTTTCTTTTTCTTTATACTGCGGATCATCAGGCAGCGCTTCTCCGACGATAATAGTTTCTGCCATGTCTGTATGGAAGCCTTCGTAGAAAACACCACAGTCGATGCAGATTACATCACCCTGCTTCAGCCTGTACGCAGACGGAATACCGTGAACAACGACCTCATTCGTACAGAAACAGACCGTATGCTTATAGCCGGGGACTCTTTGAAATCCCGGTTCTCCGCCGCGCTCCCTGATCAGTTTTTCAGCTAATGCATCCAGTTCCAGCTCAGAAACTCCTGGTTTAGCGGCTTGAAGCACCTCCCATAAGACATCAGAGAGGATTTTTCCTCCTGTTCGCATGCTTTCAATCTCTTGTTTATTTTTTATATCAATCATATGTTTTTTCTTTTCTCTTTGAGTAATCTGAGAATGAGAGCAACGGTCTCATCCTGTGATAACTCCGAATTATCGACTATTGCATAACCTTGTTCCTCAGGATTTTTAACTAATGCTTTTGTCTCATCCTGATCATAGGTATCACGAGCGACGGTATCCTGATACACATCGTCATAAGTAATGGTTCGCTCTCCTTGCTCTTGTAGTTGTTCTAACCTTCTTCTCGCCCGAACTTCAGGACTTGCTGTTAAGTAGATTTTCAACAAAGCATCCGGGAACACAACAGTTCCGACATCACGCCCTTCGGCTACTACGACCATGTGTTTCTGTACGTACTCCGCTCCGATCTCCCGCTGCTGTTTGATCAAGGCTGCTCTGACCTCAGGAATGCCTGAAACAAACGAGGTTTTTCGTGAGATATCATTCTGTTTAATCTCCTCTGTCACGTCCTCCTCATTCAGATACACTCGTTCGTTTCTGATCCTGATCGTTATCTCAGGAAGTGATGCGATCACTTTTGGCCGGTCAGTCAGGCTCGCGTTTCGCAGACTATATAACACGACACACCGGTACATCACACCTGTCGGAAGGTAAAAGCCACCGAGTGCCTGTGCTAACCGGGGTGCGATTGTTCCTTTTCCGGAGGCGACAGGACCATCGAGTGCGATGATAAATCCCGGCTGGTCTGATTGACTAACTTCTGACATGCAGTTTTTTTAGAATATCCTGATGAATCGCTTCAACAGACTGTTCTCCGTCTATTTCAATTAAACGCCGTTTTTTGTGGTAAAAATCCAGCACCGGTTCTGTATGCTTATGAAACAACTCAATCCGTTTTCTGACTGCTGCCAGTGTCTCATCATCGCGATCCTCACTGCTGGTATCATCTTCCCGATAAGAAAGCCGCCACAGCGCTTCACGATCAGAGACCTTCAGATAGATAACATCATCAACATCCTGATTGAATGACTCTGCCTGTTGAAGCGTTCGGGGAAATCCATCCAGGATAAATCCTTTTTCATATTCAGGACGACTGAGATAGTCATTCACAATACCGATTGTTTTCTGATTCGGTATCAAGGCTCCGGCATGCATAACTTCTTTTATGTATCGCCCGAGCTTGGTATGCTCTTTTGCAAGTTGCCTGAAGATATGCCCGGTTGAAAGATACGGGAGTTGTAATTTCTTTGACAGAAGATTTCCTTGTGTTGATTTTCCGGCACCCTGAATACCGATCAGTATAATTTTCATAGTAAAGTATTGTAAACATTAAAAGGTACAAGGCAAAATTCACATCCGATCGGTTCGGATTCAAAACTTTTACCTTGTAACTTACTTCCGTAGGAAGCCTTCGTAGTTTCTCATCACGAGCTGTGCTTCAAGAGACTTATACGTCTCCAACACTACGCTCACGACGATGAGTAAACTTGTTCCGCCGAGGAGAACTGTCTGTACCCCTGTTATGGATTTTGCAATCGTCGGAAGAATAGCGATAAGACCGAGAAACGCCGCACCCGAGAACGTCGTTCGGATGAGAATGTAATTCAGATAGTTTGAAGTTGCCGTCCCGGGACGAACACCGGGGATAAATCCGCCCTGCTTCTGAATTTCTTCTGAGATCTTTTTCGGATTAAACACGACAGCAGTATAGAAAAACGTAAAACCGACTACGAGGAGAAAGTAGATAACATTATAGGCAATTCCGTCCGGGTTAAACCAGGTGACGAGGAACTGCCCGATATTCCCAAGCATCGTGTTCTGTGAGGTGATTAAAAAATTACCCATCATAGACGGAAGTAATACGAGTGAGACGGCAAAGATGATCGGGATAACCCCTGCCTGGTTCAAACGAAGCGGCAGATGTGTCATCTGTGATCCATACGTTTTATTGCCTCGGACGCGTTTTGCATAATGAATCGGAATCTGGCGGGTTGCTTCATTCACGACAATGATCGCTGCCATAACCGCAAGCCCCAACACCGCGAACACAAGCATATTCATAATGTTCTCAGCAGTAATCGTTGTGACGGTCTGGCCGAGAACCACCGGCAAACGACCGACAATACCTGCGAAAATCAAGAACGAAATGCCGTTACCGATTCCTTTTTCGGTGATCAACTCCCCCAACCAGACCAAAATCATCGTACCGGCCGTCAGCGTAAGGACAAATGAGATGAGCTCCAACGGACCGAGGTTGCCGATGATCTGCTGACTCCGAAGCAGAGCAAACATCCCGAATGACTGAAGAATTGCCAATGGTAGTGTCAAAAACCGTGTGTATTGATTTATTTTCTTCCTCCCGGATTCGCCTTCCTTTTGCAGCTCCTCAAGTTTCGGGAAAACCATGGTCAAGAGATTGAGAATAATGGAAGCATTAATAAACGGCCCCAATCCCAAAGCCATGATCGAGAAATTAGCGAGCGTTCCGCCTGAGAAAATATCTAAGAGACCCAAAAACTGGTTCTGTGCAAAGAGGCTTTTTAGCTGGACGACATTAACACCGACGACCGGAATATGCGCGAGGAAACGGAATGCGATGACGATAAGTGCGGTGAAAACAATTTTTTTTCTAACCTCCGGGGTTTTAATCAGACTGACTAAGGTTTCGACAATGCTATTCATGAAGCTCCACTACTCTGAGGAGATACCGTTTTCTACCCGGCCTCCTGCTTTATTAATTTTCTCAAGAGCGCCTTTCGTTACCAGTACTTTCACTGTTAATGCTTTTGTCAGTTCGCCGTCACCAAGGATCTTCACACCTGCTTTTGTCTCTTTTTCCAAGACCAGATTGTGCTTTACTAATGCTGCTACATCGACAACACTGTTCACCGGAAGATTATTCAGGTCAGAAACATTGAGTGTCACCGGTTTGAGTTTGAAGGATTTATTTTTCTGCTTTCCGCGCAGAAACGGCAGTCGTTTAATAAGCGGCAATGCTCCTCCTTCAAAACGAAGCGGTACGTGTCCTCGTGCTTTCTGCCCTTTTGTTCCGCGTCCGGCTGTTTTAACCCGTCCTGATCCGTGACCCTGACCGAGCCTTCTTTTTGGTTTTGTTGTACTTTTTACGATTGTATGTAATTGCATAATAAACTCCGAAACTTATTTATCGGTATGATTTTTCTGGTCCTGCAAGCGAAGTTCGAGTTGACGCATGGCTTCTAGGGTTGCGTGCACATTACTTGCTTGATTCGTGGTTCCTAAAACCTTTGACGAGATATTCTTTATTCCGGCAGCTGAAACAACACTTCGGACTGCACCGCCTGCGATAATACCTGATCCTTTCGGTGCCGGCATGAGAATCACTTTTGCAGCACCCAGTTTCACGTCCACTCTGAACGGAATCGTATCATTCACAATCGGAACAGTAACCAAGTGTTTCTTCGCCAATAGAATCCCTTTTCGAATAGCACTTGAAACATCAGGTGCTTTCCCGAGTCCGACGCCGACACGACCTTTCTTGTCGCCGACGACGGTTAAGGCAGAAAATCCGACTTTATTACCGCCTTTGGTTTTCTTCGAGAC
>CAZOHC010000001.1:15958-108154 GCA_964579845.1 uncultured Gammaproteobacteria bacterium
AGACGCGTCTGATTTTAACTACCTGTTCTTCGAATCCGTCTGATGACGGTGCGAACTGTTGATCTTGTCTTCTGTTTCGCTGATTCATTAGAATGACAATCCTCCTTCTCGTGCTCCTTCAGCAATCGCTTTCACGCGACCGTGATACGCATATGATCCTTTATCAAACACAACTTTCTGTACTTTTTGAGCAGTCGCTTTCTTTGCAAGCTCTAATCCTACTGTTCTCGCCCGCTCAACTGCTGTACCTGCTGCTTTGGATAACTGCTTTTCATTAACTGACGCCAGAGTTTTTCCTGCGGTATCATCGATCAGCTGCGCATAGATGTATTTATTTGATCGAAAAACACTCAGCCTGACAGCACCGGTATTCATGCGTAATTTATTTCGTACTCTGCGTTGTCTTTGTATTTTTTGTGATACTTGTTTCATACTATTCCTTTCAGGAAGATCTTACTTGCCTCCCACTGCTTTTGCAGCTTTTCCTGCTTTTCTTCTGACTACTTCACCGACATACTTAATACCTTTCCCTTTATACGGTTCAGGCGGTTTCACTTTTCTGATCTGTGCTGCCGTATTTCCAACGAGTGCTTTGTCAGTTCCTGAGACAGAGATCACGTTATCAGTGATTGAGAACGTTATACCCGGTTCAGGCGTAAATTTGACCGGATGTGAATACCCGAGTGACAGAACAAGATCAGCTCCCTGAATCTGCGCTCGGTATCCGACCCCTGATAACTCAAGTTTTTTGACGAATCCTTCATCCATTCCCTGAACGATATTTGCAAGCATTGCACGGGTTAATCCGTACAGCGCTCGAGAGTGAGGATCATTCTCTTTTTTCTGCGAAACAGTCATCACACCATCTTCATAGCTTACCTGAATCGGAGCCGGTACGGTATAAGTAGCCTCTCCTTTCGGCCCCGCAATTTTCACAGCTTGACCGTCTATTGAGACATTAAGTGAATCTTTAATCGTGATCGGTAATTTTCCAATTTTTGACATAGTTGCTCCTACCAGACTCTGAACAGTAGTTCTCCGCCGAGTCCTTTCTTTGCTGCATCTTTTCCGGTCATAACACCGGCATTCGTTGAGACAATTGACGTCATCGCGTCCTGACCAGCTTGTTCTTTAATTTTCTTCGCATTCAAATATACCCGAAGAGACGGCTTTGAGACGATAATAACCTCACTCACCACCGGGCGTCTGTTCTCATAACGAAGCCCTGCCGCAAGCACTCTTTTCCCGTCAATTTCTTCTTCTTTGACATCAGCAAGAAATCCTGCTTTGACCAATGTTTTAGCGATTGCTTTATTCACATTTGAATACGGCATCGTTACCTTTTTACGTCTGGCTAATGATGCGTTTTTAATTCTTAAAATAAAATCTGCTACTAAATAGTTCATAGACTGATTACCAACTTGCTTTATAAACGCCGGGTAAGACGCCTTTGCCTGCTAACTCACGGAAACACATTCGGCAGAGACCGAACCGTCTGATATATGCACGGGATCTCCCACAGATACTGCATCTGCTGACGTTGCGTACTTCGAATTTTTGCTTTTTCTTAAATTTTACGATATCTGATGTTTTTGCCATAGTTTTTTTATCTTTCTCAAGACAGGATGTGTATTATAGCACATTTCGTGGCTAAATTACCTGTCATGTCCTGTATTATGCTGTTTTTACAAAAGGCATGCCGAACGCTTTGAGTAATACGTAGGCCTGTTCTTTGTTTTCAGCTGTTGTTACCATATTCACCTGAATTCCCTGTACCCGCTCAACCGTTGCGATGTCAATTTCCGGGAAGACTGAGTATTCAGTAAATCCGAGTGAGTAGTTTCCTTCTTTATCAAAGCTCGTATCACTAACGCCTCTGAAGTCTCTGATGCGCGGGAGAACGACATAGATAAGTTTCTCGAGGAATTCATACATCCTTTTTCCGCGAAGTGTGACGACAACACCGATCGCATCACCTTCACGAAGCTTAAATGACGCGATAGATTTCTTGGCTCTCGCAACTCGAGGTTTCTGACCGGTAATCTGTCCGAGTACCTCAACCATTTTCTCAACCCGCTTCTTATCACCGACAGCATCCTTAATCCCCATGTTGACGACAATCTTTGTCAGATGAGGAACAGCCATCACATTACTGATGTTCAGTTCTTCTTTCAGTTTCGGTGCAATTGTTTTGTTATATTCTTCGTGTAAAGCGTTCATTATCCAAGTCTCCCTTCGCATTTTCGGCAGATTCTGATCTTCTCGTTTTTTTCCATGAGAAATCCGATTCTGGTGATTTTTTTACATTTCGGGCAAACAACCTGCACGTTCGAGACAGCAAGCGGCTTCGTGATCGTAATAATCTCAGCCGGTTCAGACTGTGATCGTGCCCGCAGATGGCGTTTGAACTGGTTTACATTCTCAACCAGAACTTTCGCGTCTTTGGTATAGACCTTCTCGACCTTTCCGGTCTTCCCGGCATCTTTACCTCGTGTAATTTGTACTGTATCTCCTTTAATAATTTTCATAGTCATGTCTTCCTTGACGGATGATTATACAACCTCCGGTGCCATACTGGCAATTTTGTTAAACCCTGCGTCACGAATTTCACGGGCAATCGGTCCGAAGATACGAGTGCCGCGAGGATTCTTATCTTTCGCATTATCGATAATTACGGCAGCATTGTCAGAAAATCTGACGTACGATCCATCAGCACGCCGAAACTCTTTTCGTGATCTGACGAGAACAGCTTTTACCATCTCACTTTCTTTTACCGTACCGTGAGGATTTGCCTGCTTTACGACACAGTTCATGATATCACCGATACGGCCGAATCTTCGTCGGGATCCACCGTAGACCTGTATCACCTGAATGATCTTTGCGCCTGTGTTATCGGCAACTGTTAACATACTTCTTTGCTGAATCATAATTTCTGCATGCTACATTCTGCTTGCTAAGTACTGATACATTCCTTAGCATTTCGTTGTTAGGATGTAGCTTTTTTACCCTCCTTTTTTACGGTCGGTTTCTTTTTTTCTTTTGCCGGTTCTTTTTTATCGGAAGCAGCAGTTTTCGTTGCTGTCTTTTGTTTCGCATCCGGTGTCAGGAGTGCAAAGTGCATATCTTTTGAAATCGGTCTGGTCTCCATAATCTGTACCGTATCGCCGACGGTGACTGCATTACCGTTTAACGCGACTTTGAAATTCTTACTGCGTTTTAATAATTTTTTATATAAAGGATGCGGTGTCTTCCGAGTTACCTCAACGATCGCAACACCATTCATTGCGGTCGAAATCACTTTACCTGTTAATATTTTTGCCATATTATGCTGTTTCTCCTTCTGCTGCAGGTTCTTCTGCTTTGGTTTGTAATACTGTGTTAATCCGTGCGATATCCGCTCTCATATTCGCGAGACTTCTCGTGTTTGCAAGCTTCTGTTGCGCATGCTCAAGCTGTGCTGCTATCAGCGCTGATTTTACCTCGCCTAGCATCGTCTGCAACTCTGCTGCTGATTTTGTATGTAATTCTTTAATTTCTCTGCTTTTCATAGTTATATTATTCATGACGTGAGACAATCTTCGTTTTAATCGGCAACTTATGTGCCGCCAGACGAAGTGCTTCAACAGCAATCTCGCGACTGATTCCTCCCATTTCGAAAAGAATTCTTCCCGGCTTGACCGGTGCGACATACTCATGTACATCCCCTTTACCACTTCCCATTCTCACTTCCGGCGGCTTTTTCGTAATCGGTTTGTCAGGATAGATTCTGATCCAGATTCGACCGCCACGCTGCGTGTGATGTGAGATCGCTCGTCGAGCTGATTCAATCTGCCGACTTGAAATCCAGCCTGACCCGTCAGCGGTTAAGCCATAGTCTCCGAAAGCAAATGTCACCCCACCGGTAGCATTCCCCTTCATCTTTCCTCGCATCTGTTTTCGATATTTTACTCTTCTTGGTACTAACATATCTTTACAATGTCTACGTCCTACTATCTAATTTCTAGTTATTTTAGTAAGTATTCCTTCATTCACTAGAAATCAGCAATTAGAAATTCGTCATTAACTCCCTTCTCCTCTATTAATCCAAACTTTCACACCGACATAGCCTTTTTTCGTCAAAGCTGGAACACTGGCATAGTTGATATTCTCACGGATCGTTGAGAGTGGGACGGTTCCTTTCTGGATTTTTTCCCGTCGACCGATCTCAGCTCCTCCGATTCTTCCTGAAAGCACGATTCTAACACCTTTCGCACCTGATTGCATAACCCGCTCTGCTGTCTGATTCAACACTCGCTTATACGGCAGTCTTCGAAGTAACTGTTCCGTTACATTCCGTCCGACGAGCTGCGCATCAAGGTTCGGTTCTTTAATCGGTTCAACAGTAATATCAAACTTCGGAACATTCTTCCCTTGACGCTGGTTGACGAAGAACTTTCGAATGACTTTTTTCAGATCTTCGACACCTGATCCGCCTCGTCCGATGACAATACCCGGCCGGGAAACATGGATAACGATTTTCACCGTGTTAATAGATCGCTCTACTTCAATGCGTGAAACACCTGCTGTTTTCAGCCGCTCCATGAGCATGGTTCTGAGCTTATAATCCTCAATGACTGTGTCTTTATAGTTTTTCTCGTCGAACCAACGACTTTCCCATGTCGTAACGGTTCCTAATCTGATTAATGTCGGGTTAACTTTCTGTCCCATATTTCTAATATTACTATTTTCTCAAGCTAAACAGTGTATGATTTTATACATGTTTAGACTTTAGGATTTCGTGTATTTCCTCCTTCTTTTTCTTTCAAGACTACTCTGATATGGCTGCCTCGTTTTTTGTACGGATGAACTCTTCCCCGTGTTGACGGATGAAATCGTTTTAACGCCTGTGCTTCCGTTACTTCGATCCGATCAATCATCAAGTTTTCTTCGGTCAGCTTGTTATTATGAACAGCGTTAGCAACAGCGCTTTTTAATGTTTTCTCAAGCACTGATGCCGGACGGTTCGGTGTAACAGACAGTGCACGAAGCGCTTGCTGTATCGGCATGTGTTTGACCGCATCCGTTACCAAACGGACTTTTCTCGGACTGATTCTCACTGATTGTGCTTTTGCAATAATTTCCATAGGTATCCTTTTTATGTCTTACTGATCTCACGTGAGACCACGCGTCCATGACTTCTGAATGTTCTGGTCGGTGAAAATTCTCCCAATCGATGACCAACCATGCCTTCAACGACTAATACATTAATGAACACGCGACCGTTATGCACTGCAAAGGTATGCCCGACAAAATCCGGCGGAATCTGCGATGCGCGAGCCCACGTTTTAATCGGCTGGCGGTCACCTGACTGTTTCTGAGCAGCGACCTTTTTTGCCAGTTTTTCATCTATGTATGGTCCTTTTTTACTACTTCGTGCCATAAGATCTGTTCTTAGTTAACGCCCTTTCTTCGTTTTAAAATCATACTACTAGAATATTTTCGTTTGTTACGGGTATTACCCACTGCTTTCCGACCTGCATAGGTCATCGGACTTTTCCGTCCGACTGATGAACGACCTTCTCCTCCTCCATGTGGATGTGAAGACGGATTCATCGCAACACCGCGAACGGTCGGCCTGATACCCATGAGTCGTTTTCTTCCAGCTTTTCCCCACACTTCATTTTTCCAATTAACGTTTCCGACCTGTCCGATTGTAGCAGAATTTTTCTCCAAAACCTTGCGAATCTCACCGGACGGCAACTTTAGGTGGACAAAGCCATCTTCGCGAGCTTGAATAATCGCGCCTGTTCCTGCTCCTCTGGCCATTTGACCGCCTTTTCCGGGCGTCAGCTCGATGTTGTGAACAACCGTTCCGACAGGAATCTTCTTCATCGACAGCGAATGACCGACTGTTATCTCAGCGCCTTCACCGGCCCGCACTGTACTCCCGATACGAAGCCCCTCAGGTGCGAGGATATATCGTTTCTCACCGTCTGCATACTGCACCAGTGCGATATCACAAGTTCTATTCGGATCATACTCAACAGCGATCACTTTCGCAACAACGCCCAGCTTATCGCGCTTGAAATCTATTTTCCGTATAAAGCGCTTCTGTTCTCCGCCTTGATGCCGGACAACCACACGACCTGTGTGATCCCGTCCACCGCTTTTTTTTCTGATTGTTTTTAATTTTTTCATAGGCTCGATTACTATATTAAACTATATCAAAAATGTCAATCTTTTGTCCTTCTTTGACAGTTACAATCGCTTTCTTCCATGGCGATAAAATCTTTTCTTCCCGTCTCGGTCCTGACCGTCTCCCCCGACCTTTAACCCAAGCAGTCGAGATATGTGTGACATTTACTTTAAACTGTTTCTCAACTTCCCGTTTAATCGTTTGTTTATCCATATCACCAGGCACGACAAACGTAAATTTGCCCTGACCTCCTTGGTGCATTGATTTTTCACTAACGACCGGCTTCAAAAAGACCTGCATTATTTATCTCCTTTCGAAAACGTGCTACTCATCGTATCAGCAGCTCCCTTCATCATCACGACCTGTTTTGCCCGTAAAACCTCATAGGTGTTCAGTTGATTCACAGGAATAAATGTCACCCCTGCAATATTCCGCACTGCTTTTTTAACAGAACTGTCAACATCAGTCGGCATGACGAGGAGCACTGATGGATTTTTCTCAGACAACATGCCCTGTAATGCCGAATACATAACTTTCGTCTTCGGCTCCAGTGCTTCAAGACCCTGAATAACTTTGATAGATTTATCCTGATATCGTGATGTCAGTGCTGAGAAAAGTGCTGCACGACGCATCTTTTGCGGCAATCGTTGTGAATAATCTCGCTGTTTCGGGCCGAAGACCACACCACCGCCGACAAATATCGGAGCACGGATACCGCCGTGTCTCGCACGTCCTGTACCTTTTTGTCGATAGATTTTCCTGGTTGATCCTGCAACCTCACCTCGTGTTTTGGTTGAAACAGTGCCCCTTCTCTGATTTGAGAGGTAAACCCGGACCGCTTGTGCCATTAAAACAGGATTTACTTTTGCAGCAAACATCTCACCGGGAAGCGTTACCTGGCCGACAACCTTACCAGCTGTATCCAATACATCAATAGTAATCTGTTTTGTCGTTGCTGTCTTTTTCGCTCGTGTATTCACTGCGGTTGTCTTCTCAGCCGTGTCACGAACAGGAGCTTTCTTGACAGTCTTTGTCTCCGTTCCGGCAGTTTTTGCTGCCACAGGTTTACGCTGCGTTGTTTTTTTCACTGTTGTTTTCTTCACGGTCTTTTTTTCTGATGCGTCTGCCATTATGCTTCCTCCTTTTTCTCTTCTTCTGCAGGAACTCCGTCGTCTTCAGTCGATGCAGCTGGTGACTCAACAGGAGATTCATCGGTCGCATCAGCTACTTGCGCTGCTTCCGGTTCGGAGGTTGTCTGATCTTCCTCCTGCGCATTCTTTGCTTCTTCTTCAGCTTTTGCTGCTTCAGCTGCCTCAGCTTCTTCTTTTGCTTTTTCAACTTGATTCTTAAGAAGCGGGGTGAAATCCTTTTCAGTTCCCATCTTAACAACCTCGACATAGCTACCGACATAGCCTGGTACCAGACCTGCGACGAGAACAGTATTCTCCTGTGGGTTTACTGAAACAACAGTCAGGTTCTTGACAGTCACACGCTCTTTCCCCATGTTTCCTGCCATCTTTTTCCCTTTATAGACACGACCCGGAGTTGTTGTCTGTCCGATAGATCCCGGAGCCCGTTCACGATCTGACTGTCCGTGCGTCCGTGGACCACCACCGAATCCGTATCGTTTTACACCGCCTGCGAACCCTTTACCTTTTGAGGTTCCGGTTACCCAAACGACATCTCCTGGTGCCAGGACATCTTCTGCTTTGATCGTATCTCCGACATTCGGAAGTGCTTCATCAGCAGTGAGGTGAATTTCACGAAGAAAAAGCGGAGTCTTTGCTCCACTCTTTTTCAAATGACCAAGAAGTGACTGTGGGGTTTTCGTTTGCTTTTTGGTATCAACTCCGACTTGAACAGCTGTATAGCCATCTTTTTCATGTGTTTTTACCTGGACAATAGAAAGTTCAGGAATTCGAAGGACAGTTACCGGAATACGGCGTCCGTCTTCTAAAAAGCGCTGTAATTGTTCTGTTTTTTTTCCTACTAGTGCATTCATGGTTATATCTTCCTGTCATACGTGTGATAAAAAATCTTCAAAAAAAAGATAGCCTACTAGGCTATCTTGTATTCTATTACGAGCCAGTCTTAGGCTAATATCACCTTACATATATGGTAATTATACTATATTTGGGCATTAAATTCTACTGTTTTCTGTCTTCCGATAAAATCGGACTACATCTTAATTTCAATATCAACTCCAGCCGGTAATTCCAAGTGAGTTAAGCTATCAATGGTTTTGTCTGTTGGCGAAACGATGTCTATTAATCGTTTGTGGATTCTGATCTCAAAGTGATCGCGGGCATTTTTATCAATAAACGGAGATTTATTGACGGTATATACACTACGCTGTGTAGGAAGCGGGACAGGACCGACGATTTTTGCACCGGTTCTGACTGCTGTATCCAGTATCTGCTGACAACAAGCGTCAATAACGCGTGCGTCATAGCTTTTTAAACGAACTCTGATTCTTCCTTTAGCCATAGTAATTATGCTTCCAACAGACTGTTAAAGAACTACGATAGTGTGCCTTACTTGATTACTTTAGTAATAACACCGGCACCGACGGTTTTTCCACCTTCACGGATTGCGAAACGCAGTCCTTCTTCCAGAGCTACTGGAACAATAAGCTTTACATTCATTTTTGAAGTATCTCCAGGCATTACCATTTCTACACCTTCAGGTAATTCAACTGATCCTGTGACGTCTGTCGTCTGAATATAGAACTGTGGACGATACCCCTTGAAGAATGGTGTGTGACGACCGCCTTCTTCTTTCGTCAAAATATATGCTTCAGCTTCAAATTCAGTATGAGGTGTGATTGACCCCGGTTTTGCAAGTACTTGACCACGCTCAACATCATCTTTCTCGATGCCTCGGAGCAGAAGACCGACGTTGTCTCCAGCCTGTCCTTCATCAAGCTGCTTTTTGAACATCTCAACACCGGTAACGACTGTAGATGTTGTTGCTTTCATACCGACAATTTCAATAGGATCATTTACTTTGACGATACCTCGATCAATTCTTCCGGTAACGACTGTTCCGCGACCTTTGATGGAGAAAACGTCTTCTACCGGCATGAGGAACGGCTTATCAAGATCACGAGTCGGTGTAGGAACGTATTCGTCGACTGCCTTCATGAGTTCCATAATCTTATCTTCATATGCAGCATCGCCTTCGAGTGCTTTCAGAGAAGAACCTCGGATGATTGGCACATCTTCACCAGGATATTTGTATTTTGTCAGCAATTCACGAACTTCCATCTCAACCAGGTCAAGGAGTTCTTCATCCTGGACCATATCACATTTATTAAGGTACACAACAATAGCTGGAACTCCTACTTGGTATGCCAGAAGAATGTGCTCACGGGTCTGAGGCATCGGACCGTCTGGAGCAGAGACGACAAGGATAGCGCCGTCCATCTGAGCTGCACCGGTGATCATGTTCTTAATGTAATCAGCGTGCCCTGGAGCGTCAATGTGAGCATAATGACGAGTGTCTGTTTCGTATTCTTGGTGTGAGATATTAATAGTGACGCCGCGAGCTCTTTCTTCAGGAGCATTATCAATGTCTTCATATTTTCTTGCCTGCGCCATTCCTTTTTTCGCAAGAACTGCGGTGATAGCTGCGGTTGTAGTGGTCTTACCGTGATCGACGTGACCGATGGTACCGATATTAACGTGTGGTTTTGATCTTGTAAATTTATTATCTGCCATAGTTTTTTTGCCTTTTGTTTAAAAAAATTATCGCCGCATTTATTCAGGCGACGAAATTAATGATACAACATTTTTTTGAGCTCGTCAAGACCCTATTTGAGGGTATTTCACTCATCAGTTAGCCTCAGAAAGTGAGATGCTCCCGTTTCGTAAGCCTGCAATAGCTTTACCGACGACCGTTCGCGCGACATCATTATGGATAACAAGAAAAGCTTCTTCTATATCCATCCACGTTAACTTCGCATTTGTTTTCCCTTCTTCCAAGCCATACTCCGGGATGTCCCCTTCCCAGTCATGAACAATGTAGCAATGAAACATGCGGAGCATTTCTGCACTTTCTGCAGTGGTAAGAAATGTATAATTATTCACTCTAATATGTTCACCCAGTTCCTCTTTTATCTCCCGCTTCAATGCATTAACCCGGTAGTCTTCCTGAGCATCCGTTCTATCATGCTCTTCAATGCCGCCACCGGGAAGAAGTAACAGGTCAAATTCACCGCTTTCTGTCAGGCGATGTTCGACGACAATTTTATTATCTTTCAAAAAAATAACGAGTACGTTTTCTCCCATATATGCTCTCAATCATATGTGTAGGCCCAGACACTAAATGAAGAGATTCCTTTAGTTTGCAAAAATTGTTGTTTTTTTGCAACTGATTCACGATCCTCAAACCAGACGATATGTTTTTCCCCTTCATCATCTCGGTACGTTACGTATGATTCCGATGAATCCTGATCACGACGATATGTACACGCTGCAAATGTGCAGTCCTGTAAAAACCGAGCTGCTATTTGGTTATAACTAAGCGGATCGCCATGTTCGACCATATTCTGTTTTTCATCTACAACCCAATCATAGCCGAAGAGTCCGAAGATAACCGTAAGCTTTTCAGGCGGAACAGCTTCACTGAACTGTTCGATCAAACGCGTATAATCGTAACCGAACCGGTCTTTCCCATATAGCGGGAAATTCGGTCCCGGATTCCCCCGAGATTTATGCAGGTCATAGGCCATAATCATAATCTCATCACTCTTTTCTCCTATCTTTTTCACATCAAACGGCCTGATACGAAAAAACGTATCCCCATACAAGGTGACTGCATAATGCAAGTTTTCTTTTTTAACAGCCTCATAAAAGCTCCCGTTAAACGCAGCGATTTGATCGATAACTGAAGCAAACGGTAATGCACTTACCTCAAGATCGAGAACAATGCCGTCAAAGCCGTACTCTTTTGCAGTCGTAATGGTATCAGTGATAAGTGCTTGCTGAAGCGAACTATTCTCTAAAATTGTAAAATTTTGCTTCGAGTCAAGCATTCTCACGGTCAGGTAGGTTGTATGGTTATGTGCCTGTTGAGCAAACGCGGCAAGACCTTGAGCACCGGGGTCAGTTGTATCCAGACCACGTTCACCTGGTTTCACACCGAAATAGAGCAGAACGGTATCAGTATCAACGGCGATCTCATCACCCAGTGTCCAGTAGGGGACAAAGACTGAGTGTTTCTGCCTGCCCGGCTGCTCAATAATGTCGGCCTCAGGTGAGGTAGGTTTATGAACAGGGCTCATGATCGGTTCCCCCCGCAGGAAGAACCAGGATGCACCCAGAATACTGAAAAAAAGGAGCAGAAAAATAAATTTTTTCATGGCAACATTATACGCTTTCTGCCACGAATAGCCAAAAAAAGCAGAAGTTAATTCTTGGCAACTTTTCCTGTCTGGACATTTCCTTCCGTAATCGCGAGGAGATTACCGAGCTCTCTCAGAAATTTCTTCGCATGCTCACGGCTCATTCCGACTCGCGCGACAATTCGTTGCTGATTCGTCCCGACTAACTTTTGCGCGACATCAAGCGTAAGTCCGTCTTCACTCGTTGAGAGATAGATGTTCTCAGTATACAGAATCGGTGTCTCATCTAAGTTTATGTTTAATGCAACTTGTTTCTTCGTCTCTGCCATAGTTCACCTCCCTGTGTTGAATTTTGAATCGAAAATGTATTCCTACATTGAGGATTCCTGAATCTTTTCCACGATCTCCACCTCAACCTCAGGCCTGAAACCGAACGTTTCTTCACAGCTATCCTGAATCTTCTGTATCACCGCTCTGACGTCAGATGCTTTCGCGCCGCCGAGATTAATGATAAAGTTACAATGCTTCTCAGAAACCTGTGCGTTGCCGACAGTATAGCCTGCTAAACCGAGCTTTCTTACCATATACCCCATTGATACTTTTCCGTGCCACCGACCCTCCACTTGTTCTCGAATCTCAGGCCAGACACGCAAAATACGTGCCACCTGCTCTTTGTCTTTAATGTTTTTAAACACGCTTCCGCAGTTGGGATACTCAAGCGGATGATTTCTTTTTCGGTATGCCTTATTATTTGCATACGTCTCCTCGGCAGCTGTTACTGTCTCCTTATCAGCTGACGTGAGCTGAAACGTGGCCGAGAGCACCAGCAGATCTCTCTGTTCTTTTATCAGGCTATGCCGATAGGCAAATTTAAGATCATTCTTTGCGAGCGGAAAAATACCTTTTTCAGGATGACTAAGCGAGAAAACCTCGACCTGATCTAAACTATCTTTTATCTCACCACCGAATGCACCGACATTGCCGCGAACGCCGGCACCGACCGTTCCGGGCAATCCGCCTGCCCACTCAAGACCGACCAGATGCTCATGAAACCCGAACTGAATTGCTTGATCAAGCGTATTTCCGGCAAAAACTGTTAGTAGTCCGTCAGCAGTTACTGCTAATGGGGACTTTTTTTCCGGTTCGACCACCGAGATGACAACCCCATCAAAATCCTCATCCTGAAAGACGAGATTTGAACCGAGGCCGCAGATAAAAATACGCTTCGGGTTTTCCTCCTTGAGAAAGTCAACGAGTGCATGCACATCATCACGGGAGGAAATTTCAACAAAAAACTTTGCTTTGCCGCCTATCTTATACCAAAGAAACTCTGAAAGCGGATAGTCCTGTACAATGTTCATAAAGGTTGGGCAGGGTTAGGCTTCGTTCTCCATCTCAACGTGCACGACGTGGTGCTCTTCCAAACGGAAGAGTCCTTCGTCAAGTCGCTTCTGATCAAGGAAATGGGAGATAAAGCCGACTGAGCGTGAGAGAACGAATAACGCATTAAAGAACTCAACCTCTGTCAGGTGCCGCAACTCATCATCAGAGTAGCCCTCTTTTTCTGAGAGGATATCAAGTAAAACAGCAGCGATGGTACCGTCAACGTTAAGGATTAAGTTGCCTTTTTTAGCAACGGTAACCTGTTCAACTGCAAGCGCAAATGATGTAAAGCGTTTGCTTTCCAGTCCGTCACCGTATGACAGTAGAGCTTTTACGCGAGGATCAGGCATATCAACGCGATATTTCCTATGACCGATTCCGAGAATGTATTTTTTCTTGGCTGCAAACTCTTCAACAAAGTGATCCGCATCTACCTTACCGGTTACGCCTGTTATCCAGTTTGCTGCAGCTTCATTGATCGCACCGCCGAACCGGGGACCGACGGTCAAAAGTCCTGCCGACAAAGATGAGACGAGATCTCTTCCTGCACGTGCGGTGACGATGGTATTTACCGCACCTGAGACATGCGGTCCGTGATCAACAAGCAACCTGAGAATAAAATCAATAAAGGACACAAGCTCTTTCGATGAGGCTTTTCTACCTAAAAAGAGATTTGCGACAATCTCAGCAAATGAGTGATCATGTGAAAATGCGAGCAGGTCTTCATCAAGCACTTTCACCACACCGTTATCATCTGTTGAGATACTGCTTGTGATGAGTGCTTTTTGTCTGTTTTTTGCTTCCTCCATATGCGTAGTATAGTCGATATACTCATCGTTGTGTACTGCATCTGATTGCTCGATCTTTTTTACAAAATCAGAAAACGAAGATTCTGCCTGAACGCCAACATCGCGTAAGGCCTTCCGTTTCGCTTCTGCTGTTTCCGTTCTGGTTTTGGCCATTGCTTTCGCATGACCGAATTGGGGAGCACTCGGAAACAGGGTTGAGACCGTACCGCCGATATAGCAGATAACAGGTTTTGTGACTTTTCCGTCGCTAATAAGGTCGACAAGCTTATACTCGTCCGTCCCTCCGAGTTCACCGTAATACACGATTACCTCAGTTGCGGGGTCCTGCTCAGCTGCGAGAAAGGCATCCTCCGGGGTAAATATCGGAAATCGGTCGCCGCCGAATGAGAGTGCGAACGAGATTCGTTTCCCCGATCTGACAACAATATTAATCAGTTCGTTTGTCATACCGCCTGAGGCAGAAAACACCGCAATGCTTCCTTTTGTGAATAATTGTGCTTCAGCAAGTTGCCTGATATCCACACCGCCGATGGCACCGAGTTTGAGAACCTGCGGAATCAGTAATCCGACGCTGGCAGGACCGATGATACGTACATCTCGTTTTCCGGCATCTTCGTACAGGGCAAGCGCATGCCGTTCCGGCACATTTTCCGCAAAGACAGCACCTGCCCGTATGGAAGGGAAAGTACTCAACACTGAGCGTGTAGACGTGAGAACACGTCTTGCAGAACTGAGCTGTAAGAAAAAAGATACTTCCTGCCTCAGGCGCTGAGGAACTGCTTCCCCTGACTGGTAGACCGGGAGCAATATTTCTTTATTTCCGAAAAAATAACGCTCGAACCGCCGACCTGATGCGATAATACCAACCAGGCTCGGTGACTGTTTTCCGGCCAGGTAATCAAAATCCAGGATTGACTGGAGAATGCCTGGGTGGCTGCCGACGGCGATAATCTTCGGCTCAATTGATCGAAATGTTTGGATATCTATCATAGTCTTTCACGTGTCTTAGACCTGTCCGGTCGCATTATGGACGATCTCGGTTAACAAGACGTCAGGACCGACAACACGTCCGAGCAACGCTTCCTGTGTCAAGAATTCACTCATCTGTTTAAGCCCTTCTGCCTGGTTCGGCCCGCCCCGCCTGACATACACTCGAACTTGCTGTTCGCGGAGCTCATGTGTATAGTCTGTCAGCGCTCGGATCACACCTCGAAACGTTGCTTTGATGTCAGTAAAATTTGCCACCCCACCACCGATAATCAGTACTTTTTTCTCCGCTTTCGAACGAAGCAACAGTTTGAGTACCTGTGTTGTATAGATATACGTCTCCTCTTCATTCGGATTGCCGCTGTATTCTCCGTAATTCGCGAGTTCTTCGCCCAACCCCATGTTCGCAACCTCATCGGCCAGAACCAAACTCGCACCCCCACCTGAGAGAAGCATAAAAATACTGCCGTTTGGGTTTAAAACAGTAAGTGTAAAGGCTGCCTGAGAATTTTCTTTGAGCTCCTGAACAACACCTTCTTCCGCAGTTTGCGCTCCATGTTCGCCATAGGTAAAGTCATGAGCACCCCAACTCTTACCTGCGAAAAAGTCTGCGACACTGTCTACTTCAACAGCAAGATCAATAACATGCAGTTCATTTCCCTGAAGCACGAGCGGATTAATTTCTAAGAATGAGAAGTAATGTTCATCAAAAACAGCGATGAACGTTTCGATAATATCAGGAGATAGCCCGATACTTGCTGCAATCTGTGCTTTTCCTTCTGTCCGTTGCTCCTGCTGGTAGGGGAGAAGCACCTGCTGCACAGTATCCTCGTACTCCTCGATGTCAATCCCACCCCGAGGCGATATCGAAACCACGTAGCCGTCCCGCTGCCGTTCCATGGCAAAATATTTTTCATGCTCACCATCATACCGTGCCATCGGTTCAATAAGAAACTGCGAAAAACCCTTGGCAGTGATATCACTCAGTACTGCAGGAATTTCTTGAGGATTAAGGTTCAGACCGATAAGTCCACGCTTCATACGTTTTTTCACACCTTGGTCGACTTTTACCACATATTTTTGTTCAGGAGAAAGACTCTTCAGTTGCGGCTCGATATCCCGATCTGAGAAGACCTGGATGCCGAAATAAGGACGGTCTAGCCGAGCAAAGAGGAGGGTTTTTGCCCGAAATTCAGTGATTCGCTGTCTGGCCATAAATTCTGTGCTTATTGTACCATAGAAGCATGAAAAGAGCGCGAATAGAGGAAGTATCACGCATCGGATACCAGGGTGCGAGAAGAAGTCTTATTCAACCCGACCGGTGAAGTTTGATTTTGCAACCATTTGGTCGACAATATTCTTCGGAACGATGTCATAGTGAGACGGCTCCATGTAGAAGTGAGCACGGCCCTGTGACATTGAGCGAACCTGTGTTGCATACCCTGAGAGTTCAGCCAACGGAACCTGCGCTAAAATAATTGTTGAGTTTCCTCGCTCTTCTGTTCCGTTAATCTGCGCTCGCTTACTCGAAAGATCACCGATAATATCTCCCATGAATTCAGACGGTGTAGTAACTTCTACTTTCATAATTGGCTCAAGAAGCCCCATGCCAACCTTTTTTGAAGCTGCTTGAAGCGCTTGTGACGCCGCGATCTTAAAAGCAACTTCAGATGAATCAACTTCATGATACGATCCGTCGTAACACGTGACTTTTACGTCAATGACCGGATAGCCGAGCAAGACACCGTTTTCAAGCGTTTCTTTTACGCCTTTTTCGACTGCCTTCACGAACTCAGCAGGAATAGCGCCGCCTTTGATGGCATCAACGAATTCATTCCCCTCACCGCGAGGTTTCGGCTCAACCTTAAGCCAGCAGTGACCGAATTGACCGCGACCACCTGACTGACGGACGTATTTTCCTTCCGCTTCGGTCGAATTTTCAAACGTTTCTTTATATGCTACCTGCGGCGCACCGACATTTGCTTCAACATTAAATTCTCGCTTCATACGGTCAACCATAACCTCAAGCTGAAGCTCTCCGATACCTGAAATAACAGTCTGGTTGGTCTCCGGATTTGACTTCACACTGAATGTCGGATCTTCCTCAGTCAATCGCTTAATTGCCAGACCGAGTTTTTCCTGGTCTGATTTTGTTTTCGGTTCAATAGCCAGTGAGATAACCGGTTCCGGAAAGGTAATCTGCTCAAGAACAATCGGCTTTGTCTCATCACAAAGCGTGTCACCGGTCATGGTTTCTTTCAGCCCCACGATAGCAACAATCTCTCCTGCGTATGCTTCCTTAATTTCTTCTCGCTGATTTGCGTGCATAAGAAGCAGTCTTCCGATACGCTCTTTCACACCACGGTTCCCGTTATAGGCATAAGAGCCGGAGGTCAGTTTTCCGGAGTAAATTCTGAAGTATGTCAATTTTCCGACATGAGGATCATTCTGAATCTTAAATGCAAGTCCGGAGAATGCTTCCTCTGGAACGAGCTTTCTTACTTCCTCAGCTTCTGTTTTCGGATTAATCCCATCAACCTTGTCCAGGTCAACAGGAGATGGAAGGTAGTCGATGACAGCATCCAAGAGCGGCTGAACACCTTTATTTCGGAGTGAGGTTCCGGCATAGATCGGAACAAGTTTATAAGCGATAACAGCAGCTCTGAGTGCTTTTTTCAGCTCTTCAACAGTCGGTTCTTCCCCTGAAAGATATTTCTCAAGCAGTGCGTCATCTGTCTCAGCAATTTTTTCGATGAGTTTCCCGCGGAATTCTTCGACTTTCTCCTTCATATCTTCCGGGACTTCATCTTTTACTTCAAACTTCGCTCCGAGTTCATCAGAACCCCAGATATATGACTGCCGTGTCAAAAGATCAACATTTCCGACGTAGGTGTTTTCGCTTCCGATAGGGAGAACCATGATCGCAGGATTTGCTCCGAGGCGATCAACGATGCTTTTAACTGTCGCGAGAAAATCAGCTCCGAGTTTATCCATTTTGTTGACAAAACAGAGTCGAGGTACTTTATATTTATCAGCCTGTCTCCACACTGTTTCGGACTGAGATTGAACGCCTTCTTCAGCGTCCAGCACTGTAATACCGCCGTCAAGTACGCGCAATGAACGCTCTACTTCAGCCGTGAAATCAACGTGGCCTGGGGTGTCGATAATGTTGATGCGATTGTCCTTCCAGAAGGTCGTGGTGGCAGCTGACATGATCGTGATACCACGCTCTTTTTCCTGGTCCATCCAGTCCATCTGCGTATCACCTTCATCAATGTCACCGATTTTATAGGTACGACCGGTGTAAAAGAGGATTCGTTCCGTCGTTGTGGTTTTTCCCGCGTCAATGTGCGCGATAATCCCGATATTTCGGATTTTGTCCAACGGATAGGTGCGATTATTTGTGTCTGCCATAAGTAAGAAAATCAAAAGCCAAAATGCAAAAATCAAAATTATTTTTTGACTTTCACCTTTTGACTTGAGCATAAAGTATACCATATTTTTTTTCTTCCTGCTATACCTGTTTTTGCTTTGACAAACCTTTAAAAAGCACCTAGACTGGAAGAAGACCGCTCAGACGTCGTGAGCTTTATTTCTCGTGGAGAAAAGCCTGTCCTGAGGGGAGCAAAGATGGCAAAAGTAACCTCCATCAATTTAATTAGATCAGAGCAAACACACCACATTGACACCATTTTAAAATGGGCGCTGACAACAGGGAGGTTCCTGATTATTCTCACTGAAACAATAGCGCTTTCGGCATTTGTGTATCGTTTTAGCCTGGATCGTGAAATTATCGACTTAACGGATGAGATAAAAAATAATCAGGCAGTCGTCTCACTGTATACAGATGAACCTCGCTACCGAAACCTCCAGGAGCGGCTTACCTTTGTTGAGAGTATCAGACCGACACAGTCAGAAAAAACGATCCTCATGCATGAGGTTGTCAGCCTGTCAGACTGAAAAGTCACCTTTCAGCAGATAGCAATCGGATCAAGCGAAGTAAACCTTGCAATTACTACATCCTCAACAGGGGCACTCTCGTCATTTTTAGCCGGGATTAAGACCGTCCCCACGATTCAAGAAGTACGGGTGAACAATGTAGAAAACAGAGCGGGAAGTGGTGAAATCGTCGTCAACATAACAGCAAGCCTGAAGACACAAGGAAAGGAACAGTCCGATGAATAACGAACAAAGAACTTCACTGCATAATCTGCCGAAGAAGACATATTTGAACTACATCAAGTCGTTTCCTGTTACGCAATCTGAGCAGGTCAGAAGTTATACAACGATAATTCTCACACTTTTGGCAATTATCGGATTCAGTGTATTTGCCATCAGCCCAACCATTAATACGATTCTCGAGCTCAGGAGGCAACTTGAAGATAACAGGTACGTAAATACCGCGCTCGAAGAAAAAATCACGGCTCTCGGATCACTTCAGGCTGAGTATACTGGTATGGGAAGCACGCTCGAGGTTATTGAGACAGCGCTCCCGACGAAACCGAATGTTCCGGACCTGTTTGCACGGCTGCAGACGCTTGCTACGAGGTATCAGGTAACGCTCATTACACTGGACTCTGAAGAAGTCGAACTCACCAAAACCGCACAGGGGAAAGAACCTTCATCGTTCGTTTTTTTAATTACAGCTCAGGGTGCGTATGATAATATTTTTTCCTTTTCCGAAGCGTTAACCGATTTCAATCGCGTTGTCAGTATTGATGGAATTACGTTTACGAGAAAAGTAGGAGAAAACCAGACCGTCGAAGCGATCATCAGGGCACGAGCATACTTTCATCCGGAGGTAAAAGAATGAAACTAAAAGGGGAAAATATTACCAATTTACTACTTTCTGTGACTTTTGTGACGCTAGCGTATATTGGCTTTACGTTTTACCATACATCAGTCACCTCGACACTCGATGATGATCTTACCTTGCAGATTCAGCCGATTTCGGCTAGCTTTAATAAAACGGCTATCGAACATCTTATCGGAAGAACTTCGGTACCACCAACCTATGAACTGGCAGGAGAAGCAGAAGTCACTGAAGAGGCAGCCTCAGCCGCTGGGTCACTGCAACCGGTAGAGGATACATCAGCTGAGGAAACAGAGGAAAGCGCGTTATGATAAAAAAACTATTAAGCATACGAATTCCTTCCGTCATCGGAATTCTTCTCCTGCTTATCGGAGTCGGCGTTACATCGTATCTTGTGGATCAGGGAATAATCTTTGAAGGAAGAGCAGCTCCTGAAAAAGAACCTGAGAATATCGCAATCACGAATGTCAGTCCGACGGGCTTTACCGTTCTCTATACGACCACGACAGCAGTACCGGGGACGATTTCATATGGAACGGAAAAAGAAGGAACAAATGTCGCGGTGGATGATCGGGATCGTGAAACAGGCAGATCAACTCCCTCAAAAATTCACCATATAACAGTAAGCAACCTGAACCCTTCAACGACGTACTATTTTTCTATTCTCTCAGGGGATGCAGTCTTTCTCAATGAAGACGAGCCGTATGAGGTGATGACAGCACCGATGCTCCCCACACAGCCTGAAGAAACTCCGCCGATTACCGGATCAATTACGGTTCCTGAGGATGTCGAGGAGAAGCAGTCGATTGTCCTCATGACGTCTGATGACTCGCAGATGGTCTCAGCGCTGGTCGATGAAGATGGATCCTATGTCATTCCGACCACAGGTATTCGCTCGGAAGACCTCTCAGCATACGCTGTCTTACGTGACGACACCTTGTTTGATATGGTGGTATTGAATGCTTCCCGTACATCAACCGCTTCCGTACTGTACGAGAATACGAGCCCGATACCGCTCATTCTCTTGGGACAAGCATATGACTTCACCATCAGTAATGACCCACTCGATGACGGAACGATCGCATCAGAATCTGCAAATGTCAGCTTACCGGAAGTTACAACGAACTCTTCAGACGAACCTTCCATTCAGATCGTTTCCCCTGAAGAAGAAGAAACATTTTCCGACCAACAGCCGGTTTTCCGCGGGAAGGCACTGCCCGGGAGTGAGATCGAGATACTCATCCATTCCGAGGGTCCTATCTCAGCAACTATTGAAGCAGACAGTGATGGGAGCTGGGAATTCCGACCTGAAACACCGTTAGCTCCCGGTAAGCATACGATTACGATTAAAACCCGTGACATTACCGGAACGCTTCGTGAATTCAGCAGGTCTTTTACGGTCTTCGCTCAAGGAAGTCAATTCGTCGAACCATCCGTCTCGCCGACCAGAACGCCCACGCCAACGCTGAGCCTAATGTCACCAACGCCGACCGCGAGTCCGACTGCTGTTCCGACACCGACTGAGTTCCCGACGCCGACACCGACCATAGTGTCCGAGGTGACTGCTCAACCATCCCCAACCAGGCCTCCGATGGAAGCTCCTGGAGCACGAGAAGTTGTTATCGGCGGTGTCATCGGTGTAACAACTATCCTGGCAGGGTTCCTGCTATTCTTCCTAACGAAAGGTTCGACGCTATGAGGATAGGTATTATCGGGGCAGGCTTCACGGGACTGAGTGCCGGATACAATCTCGCAAAAAAAGGCCATGAAGTAACAATTATTGAGAAAGATAGCCACCCGGGAGGGCTAGCAATAGGATACAAGGAGCCTGCATGGGATTGGTCACTTGAGAAACACTATCATCATTGGTTCACAAATGATGACTTCGTTCTCCGCCTCGCAAAAGAAATAGGTCATGAGGTCATTACCAAACGACCGAAAACGTCTGTATATCTGCGGGGCAAGTTGCATCAACTCGACTCTCCTGCACATGTCCTACGTTTTTCTGAACTCTCAATCATACAAAGGTTTCGGATGGCAACAGTTCTGGGACTGCTCAGGTACAACCCTTTTTGGAAACCACTTGAAAAAATAAAAGCAGAACCGTTCCTAAAAAAAACCATGGGAGAAAAAGCGTACACCCTGTTGTGGGAGCCACAATTTCAGAATAAGTTCGGCGATTTTGTCGGTGAGGTCTCACTTGCCTGGTTCTGGGCTCGTATTACTAAACGGACGCCGTCACTCGCATATCCGAAAAAAGGATTTCTCCCGTTTGCAGAACACCTCGTCAAATCCATCAGAGAAAAAAACGGAACAGTACTCTTTTCAACCGAGGTGACTACGCTGCGTGATGAGGAGAAAACAACGATTACGACAACAAACGAAAAAGGGGAGAAGCAAACACACATCTTTGATAAAGTCATCGTAACGCTCCCGTCATTCCTTTTCGTCAAAACAACGCCGCAACTGCCTGACAGCTATGTGCGCAGTCTGAATAAACTAAAAGGACTCGGTGCAACCAACCTTGTTCTGCGGCTTAAGAAACCGTTTTTTGCCGATAACACCTACTGGTTATGTGTTTGCGAGAAAAAAAGCCCTGTCATGGCAATTGTTGAACATACGAACTTTATGGAGAAAAAACACTATAACAACGAACACCTCCTCTATCTCGGCAACTACGTCGCACCTGATCATGCATATTTCTCTATGAATGAACACGAGATGCTACAACACTTTGATCCCTTCCTGAAAAAAATAAACCCTGAATATCAAGACAACCTTATCGGGATGAAGCTCTTTAAAGCTCCCTTTGCCCAGCCGATTATTCCGGTAAACTATTCAAAAATCCTCCCATCAATGGTTACGCCTCTTCAAAACGTGATTCTCGCGAATATCGAACAGGTCTATCCCTGGGACCGGGGAACAAACTACGCTGTCGAACTGGGTGAGATCGCCGCAGGGCTCGTTACACAAGCACATCATGAAGCTGAGTAATAAAACGTACGTCATCCTCATCATACTGCTCGTAATCGGTATTTTTCTTCGATTTTTCAATCTGGATTGGGGAGCGCCGTATTATTTTCACCCTGATGAGCGGAACATGGCATTTTCCGTTACACAACTTTCGTTCCCCGACCAGATGAATCCGAATTTTTTTGCGTACGGATCACTCCCTTTGTATGCTATCTTTTTTACCGGACTTCTCTCGAATTTTTTTACCGAATGCCGATTTGCACTCACCTCCTGTACAGTTTCGTTTGAACAAGCGATCCTCATAAGCAGATTCTTTTCAGCGTTATTTTCAGTCGGTCTTATCCCGCTTTTGTTTCTTACCGGTAAGAAGCTCTACGGGCAAATGCCGGGTCTCCTCGCTGCGACTCTGGCTACGATAAGTGTCGGTTTTATTCAGTTTGCTCATTTCGGAACAACTGAGATGTGGTTAACATGCTTCAGTCTCCTCTTTTTTTATCTTTTACTGCATACAGAACGTCACATATCGCGTAAAATTCTGCTGCTCCTGGGGGTGACGGCAGGAGTGCTCATCTCGACCAAGGTCTCAACCGCTGTACTTTTCATACTGCCATTTCCGGTTTTTTTATTTTCGTATAAAAAGCATCACAGCACGACGCTTCATCAGATACGCAGAGCAGGACTCGTTTTTTTTCTATTCCTCTGGGTAGCAGGAGTGGTGTATCTGCTCACGAATCCTTTTGTAATCCTGGACACGACAGCATTCCTAAACAGTATGCGGTACGAATCAACGCTCGCAACAGGTTCACTCCCGGTTTTTTATACACAGGAATTTTTCGATACCGTTCCTCTTTTGTATCAGTTCTCATCTATCTATCCGTTTCTTCTCAATCCTCTGGTGACGGTTTTTTTTCTTCCCGCTTTTTTATATCTGACAGTTTTCGCACTCAAACGATTTGATAAACAGATCTTGCTTCTCCTGTGCTTTTTTCTCATACTCTTTTTCTCTCAGGCACTCCTTTTCGTGAAATGGACACGATATATGGTTCCAACCCTGCCGTTTATCTACCTCATCTTTTCAGGTGCGCTGTATAATCTGGCTGAGCAGCTTGACCGCAGTCAGCGCGTACTGATCCTTTACCGAGGCGGTCTATCAATACTGCTCCTTGTATCAAGTTTCATTGCCGGATCCTATTTCATAACCGTTTACGGAAGAAGCGATACCAGAATTGAAGCGGCAGCCTGGGCAGAGAAGAGTATTCCTCACGACGCACAGATTTTGAGTGAAGTATACGACCTCGGGATTATTCCATTTAATGATCATTTTGCGAATGTGGCACTCTTTAACTTTTACGAGCTGGACGAAACAAGTACGGATACTACGCCTGAGCAATTATCAGCGTATATAGAAGATGCAGCGTATGTAATCTTACCCAGCCAACGCTTGTATAAAACCAGGCTTAAACAACAAGAGCGGTTTCCCCTCGGTCATGAGTTTTATACTGGCTTGAATGATGAGACTGCCTACCGTAAACTATATGAAACACACTGCGACATGCTGTGTCAGATCGTTTACTTGGGCGACCCAGTCTTTTCGTATGAAGGAACAGCAACGGTTTTTGACCGACCGACGGTCATGATCTATCAGAAACTATGAGGAACCTGCGATTTTTTATTCTCTTTTATGCCGTTTTTTTTCTGGCCGGCATCCTTCGCCTCTATAACGTGAACTGGGATAGCGGTTTCCACATGCATCCTGATGAACGTTCCATCACACTTTCTGTGATCTCCCTCGCGTTTCCTACTAGTCTGACGGAATTTTTCTCACCAGATAGTCCGTGGAATCCCAAGTTTTTTGCGTACGGGAGCCTCCCGTTTTACCTGTTATATGTGGCAGGAAACATCGGTGGACTCCTCCAGCCTGCATTCGCGACCTATGAAAGTATTAACATTATCGGACGGTATCTTTCAGCATTTTTTGACTTGGGAACTCTTGTTTTTGTTTTTCTCATCGGACGAAAAATTCTCCCGGTGAGATATGCGTTGCTGGGTATGTTTTTTTATGCCATCAGCGTGCTGCCGATTCAGCTATCTCATTTTTATGCAGTCGATACGATCCTGACTTTTTTTATCACAGGAACACTGTATTTCCTCATCCGGTACTATGAATCGTATTCAACAAAAGATGCAGTTCTCATCGGCTTGTTTTTCGGTGCAGCGCTCGCGACAAAGATCAGCGCAATGGTTCTTCTGGTCTCAATCGGCACGGCACTAACCGTTGATTACCTCCTGCTTATCCTTAGACAGCCGAGAAAGCAGGCAAACTATCTTCCCCATCTCCCGAAGTTTTTGCGACGGTTCCTGAAGCACACACTGATCATTCTCATCGTTGCATTCCTAACCTTTTTGCTTCTTGAACCGTATGCGCTCATCGATTTCCCGACCTTTATCCGCCAAACTATCGAGCAATCAAAAATGACTGCGAGTGCCTTTACCTTTCCTTATACTCTGCAGTACGTCGGGAAACTGCCGTATATATATGAAATCAGGAATCTCATGCTATTCGGGCAGGGTATCTTGTTGGGGATTCTCTGCCTCGCGGGAATACTGTTCCTGACGTATCATGCTTTTCTGAAGCAAAAAAAGGATGCATGGGCGAAAGAATTCATACCGGTCATGTACTTCTGGATCTATTTTATTATCGTCGGCAATTTTGCAATCGGCTTCATGCGCTACATGCTGCCTCTCTATCCGCTCCTGGCAGTCACCGGTGCTTTCTTCCTCTACCAAGGTGTGAAATTCTTTCCGGTCCTTAAAAGTCGTTTCTTGCTGACAGTCGGAGGAGGCATGCTGTGTCTCCTTCTTTTGATTTGGCCGCTTAGTTTTATGCAGATTTACCAAACGGAGAATACCAGAATCAGAGCCAGTAACTGGATTCACACGAACATACCACCGGGGAAAGTTCTGGGTATTGAGCACTGGGATGACGCACTTCCCCTGACCGGGCAGATGCAGTATCCGCTCGTCACTCTCACGCTCTATGATGAAGATACACCGCAGAAATGGGACGTAATCAGACAACAACTACGTGAGATCGATTACCTTATCCTGGCTTCAAACCGACTGTATACTCCGCTTATGAAATTAACCGACTGCAAATCACTTCCTCCCGGAAGATGTTACACTGACACAGCTGAATACTACACCAGCCTTTTTAACGGCTCACTCGGTTTTGAGAAAGTTGCGGATATCTATGAGTATCCGACGGTTCCTCTGACAAACATTTCCATGCCTGACCAACACGCTGATGAATCCTTTACCGTCTATGACCACCCCCGTATCATGATTTTTAAGAAAATAGAGTAAGCGAGCGCATTTGCTACAGTAGGATATCGCATAGTACAATAGTCCTAATGACAAAACGGGTCTTTATCACAGGCGGAACCGGCTTTTTAGGAGTCCATCTGGCCAGGCGTTTTTTACGGGAAAAATGGGATGTCACCCTCTATGACATCGCACCGCTTGATGCCAAAGACCTTATCGGAAAAGTAGAGGTCATAAGAGGAGATATCCGTGACCTTGCTGCCGTTAAGAAGGCAATGAAAAAGCATGACTACGTCGTTCATGCAGCAGCAGCACTGCCGATACAGCGCACGAAACAAGCGATTTACAGTGTGAATATTGACGGGACCAATAACGTCCTCACGGCAGCACTTGAACAGCATGTCAAACGAGTAGTCTTCATTTCAACAACAGCCGTGTACGGTGTTCCGAAACATTTACCGGAAAAAGAAGACAGTCCGCTTGACCCGATCGGCTACTACGGTGAATCAAAAGTTAGAGGCGAAGAACTTTGTTTTGCGTTTGAGAAGCGAGGGCTCGAGTCCAATATCATCAGGCCGAAAACTTTTTTAGGACCTGAGCGTTTAGGCGTTTTCTCGCTCTGGTTTGAGGCGATGTTTAACGGACATAGGATTTTCATTCTCGGTAACGGCAACAATAAATACCAACTTCTCGCAGTCGAGGATGTTGTTGACGCAGTCTTCAGAGCACTGACTTCCCGAGTTCACGGAGAGATATTTAATATTGGCGCAGAAAAATTCCAAACCTGGAGAAAGGATCTTGAGGACATTATCAGAGAACATAACTCCGCTTCAAAAGTCACCGGCCTTCCCGTCTTGCCGTCACAGATCATCCTCCGAGTCCTCGAAACTTTGAAGCTCTCTCCACTTTCAGCATGGCACTACATGACAATGCCGGTCCCGTCGTACGTCTCAACCGAGAAAGCACAGAAGCTTCTCGGCTGGCAAGCGACACAGTCAAATAAAGAGATACTTTCGACCAGTTACCGCTGGTATAAAGAAAATCGGAAGAAATTACTGAGTCGAAAAGGAAACACACACAGAGTAGGATGGAACTTCAAACTGCTTTCGTGGGTTGCACGACTGTAAACGTACCGGATTTCTCACACCGCAGAAGTTGCGGTTAGTATTACTATGAACATAGGTTTTGATTTTGATAAAGTATTTATAGATTACCCACCTGTTATTCCTGATTATTTCTTTGATCGTTTTTATAAAAAAAAAGCAAACGGCCAACTCCTCTACAGAATTCCGTCAAAGCCTGAACAGACATTACGCCTACTCACCCACTTACCTTATCTCAGACCGGTCATCAAAGAAAACCTGCGTTTTCTTAAAACTCTCCCGCAGGAAAAACATCATCTTTACCTTATCTCAAGCAGATTCGGTTTCCTCGAGGAGGTGACGGATCGAATTGTGAAAAAACATGGTTTTGATAAGATTTTTGATGAGCTCTTTTTCAACTTCCGAAATGAGCAACCGCATACATTTAAGAACAAGGTGATAAAAAAACTCAAACTCGACGTGTATATTGATGATGACCTTCCACTCGTGCGTTATGTCGCTAAAGATAACCGCCAAACACAGTTCTACTGGCTGAATAGTAAAATAACAGGAACTATCTCGCCTAATATTACCGCCATAACCAAGCTTTCAGATATTTCGCATACTACTCCGAAAAAAAACGCTACCGGAAAATAATATTGTATACTGGAGATTAATTCTATGGCTTTAAATGAGATACTGCTTGTCCTCAGATGGTGGGGCATGTTTTTTTTGCTATCTGTGACGGTTCTTCCGTTAACTGCTGTTTTATTCCGGTCATTTTTCGATAAAGGATACATTTTCTCAAAAGCGATCAGCTTAATACTGCTCTCATATATTACGTTGCTGTTTGGCACTTTGCAGGTGTTTCCCTTTACCTCGTACACGCTGATTTTCTATTTGTTGCTCATTACCGTTTTGAGTTACTTCGGACTGAGTTTCATACCATCCTTTGAAACAGGCAGGAAACACCTGCCCGCACTTATTTCAAAGTACTGGAAGATTATCTTCGTTGAGGAGGTGCTGTTCCTGGCAGGATTGTTCTTTTTAGCGTACATACGGGCTTTTTCTCCTGACATTCACGGACTCGAAAAGTATATGGACTACGGCTTTATGAACAGTATCCTGCGTTCTGATGTTTTCCCTCCGAAAGACATGTGGCTTACTCCGTTTTCAATAAACTACTATTACTTCGGTCACTTTACCGGGGCAGTACTGACCAAGCTTTCGCACATCGCCCCGAATCTTTCGTATAACCTTATTCTTGCCGGGGTATTCTCGCTGAGTTTTACCATGGCTTTTTCACTGGGAGCGAACCTCTTCCATCTGATTGGGCTGAAAGGGCGATTTCAGCAGTTGAAAACTACCGTGGCAGGGTTGTTAACAGCATTCCTCGTCACACTCGCAGGCAATCTCCATACGATGTATGCATTCTTCAGCCCGTATGAAAATGAGAAGCCGGTCCCTGTCTGGGAATTATCATTTCTTCCTGCATCATTTCCTAACAGCTATTGGTACCCGAATGCGACCCGATTTATCTACAACACGATTCATGAATTTCCGATCTATTCCTGGGTCGTCGCTGACTTACACGGGCATGTCTTCGATATCCCATTCGCCCTCACGACACTCGCTTTGCTTCTCTCTTTTCTCGTAACGTTCTCGCAGAAGAACACTCAAGGATCATCGACAATGCATAAGAAGTCGTCGCTTAGCTCCATCATTCGAAATCATCCTTTTCCGATGTGGTCGATACCGATCCTCGGATTTATGCTCTCGGTATTGTACATGACCAATGCATGGGACGGCTTGATATATTTACTACTGAGCGGTTTATTTATTCTCTACATCCATCTGGTTCTTTTTCCCCAGAAGCAGAAAAGGTCATGGAGATTTCTTTTATCAGCTCCGTTCATGTTTCCGCTCGTACTCTCAGGTTCGATCTTATTCATCAGCTTTTCTGTCTTCTCACTTCCGTTTTCGCTTCACTTTAAGCCTTTTGTCTCAGGAATCGGAGTCCTCTGCGCACCGGAATTTCTCGTTCAAATGAAGACACTCGGTCCATTTTTATTTGAGGCAGATCACTGTCAGCGTTCTCCTTGGTGGCAGCTTATGATGCTATACGGATTTTTTTACATCTACATCTTCTCTTTTCTCATCTTCCTGTTCAAAGTACGAAAAGTCAGAATTTCTGACACCTATGTTTTGCTCCTTATTATTCTGGGTACGCTCTTGATTCTTATTCCTGAGTTTATTTACGTGAAAGATATTTACCCTGCACACTACCGAGCGAATACGATGTTTAAGTTGGTATTTCAGTCATTTATCTTATTTTCAGTTGTCAGCAGTTATACCATTGTCCGAATCACAAGCGCGATGCGAAGCCGCACGCTCACTTTTTTTGAGAAGTTGGCATCCGTCGGCTTCATTCTGCTCACGCTGCTACTTTTAACATTAGTCGGTATCTATCCGGTCCAAGCAATTAACTCGTATTATGGCGAATTAAAACACTACGCAGGAATCGACGGAACAAAGTATCTAGAAAAGCTCTACCCGTCTGACTATCAGGCTATCCGCTGGCTTAATGAGCATGTGACGGGACAGCCGGTCATCCTTGAAGCACAGGGAGATTCTTACACTGACTATGCGAGAGTTTCTGCCAATACCGGCTTACCGACTGTCCTCGGCTGGACAGTACATGAATGGCTTTGGCGAAATTCTTATGATGTCCCGAATCCACCTGCTGATCCGAACGTGATCTACGAAGTTCCGGCACCGAGAATTGTTGAAGTTCAGACATTGTATGAGACTGCTGATATTACCGAAACCAGGCGCTTACTTCAAAAGTATACGATTGAGTATGTTTTCCTCGGAGCACTGGAGCGACAGAAATACCCGAGTCTCAATGAAGAGAAGTGGAACCATCTCGGCGAACGTATATTCTCCCATGACTCCACGATGATTTATCGAGTCACCAAGTAGACACTTGGAAGCTGCACGACGTTATACACTGACTGAGACGTGTTATAATCCATGCATGAATGCCTCTGATAAAAAATCTCTCCAAAATCCGTTGCGGGTCACGACACTGACATTTCTCCTGCGGAACGATGAAATTCTCTTGGCGATGAAAAAACGAGGATTCGGAGAAGGGAAGTGGAACGGCATGGGAGGAAAGCCGATGATTGATGAGACCATTATCGATGCTGCGATCAGAGAGACTACGGAAGAAATCGGTGTGACACCGACGCAGTTAAAAAAAGTCGCAACCCTGAACTTTCATTTTCCCAAAAGGCCGGAATTTCAGGATTGGGATCAACAGGTTATTGTCTTCTTTGTCGACGAATGGGAAGGCGAACCGAAGGAAACGGAAGAAATGGCACCGAAGTGGTTTCCTATAGCAGCAATCCCGTTTTCTCAGATGTGGCCTGATGACATCCACTGGCTGCCTAAAGTCATCCAAGGTAACATTATCACCGGAGAGTTTCACTTTAATAAAGAGCTGCAGCTTGCATCTTTCTCGGTAACAGAAGAGTGAGAAAAAAGACATTACTCATTTGACATCGGCGGTGTCGTCGGTGTTATCGTACAGTTGCCGATGGTTATCTCACATTGGACATACTCCTGAATCTCACTGAAATCTCCGTTTCCGGCCCGCGGGATAATAACCCACTGTCCTCTGAATTCGGCCCTCGGGAGCGGAGAGTCGAGAAGTCCTGCCCTATTTTCTGCTTCATTCCCTTCATCAAGCACGATACTTTTCATTTCAGCCTTTTCCATCTTACGGGCGAGCTTGATGAAGTCATCATACTCTTCTTGTTTTATGTCAGTATCAATGCTTCCTTCCAGAACATTATAGAGGTTAACTAACTTAAGAGGGTTGAGAATCGTCCCCAGTGAAAACACTTTATTCCGCAGCGCACTGATCACTTTTTCTTGACGCTGTGATCTGGCAAAATCAGACCCCTCTATACCCGTTGCATGTCGTGAGCGGACAAAACGAAGCGCCGTTTCACCGTCCATGGACTGTTTGCCGGCATCAAAGTGAAGATGCTCATAACGGCACGGGAATGCTTCCAGCTGCGATGAGGCTGTTGCCCGTTTTTCAAACTCTTCCCCTTCAAACCCGCAGGTGTCTGTCTCTTTCCCTGAGATCGGATACTCATAGTCATCAAACCCACGGGCGACGTCAACCTCTATGCCGCCTACCATATCAACTGCACGGACGAATCCGTTAAAATCTACTCGCAGAACATAGTCAACGGGCTGACCTAAAACCTTCTCTACAACAGCACGGGAAAGGGTGATTCCTCCTCCTTTTTGTTTGACCTCTGCATCAGAATACGCTCTGTTTATCTTTCCGTTTAAATCAGGGATCCAAAGATCCCGCGGGAGGGAGATGAGGGTGACCTTGTTTTGTTCCGGGTCAATGCTGGCATAAATTATTGTATCAGTCAGTAACGGACCGTCATGTTTTCCGCCTCCGATGCCAAGCAACAAAATATTCACCCGTTCATCTTTTTTATCAACTTTTTCAAGCGCGATTTCTTGCTGGAAGAACAGCTCATAGAGGACAGGGATGTATGACCCGAAACGGTACAGCAACACGCCCATGATAATGAGAAATACCACGAAGAAAAAAAGTTTGACTCTCTTTTTTCCGCGCTTTGATCCGTGAGTGGAAGTACTTTTCATAACTTATGCGTTTTTGACTAGGGAGAGAAAAGAATCTGCAGATAAACTCGCACCTCCGATAAGCGCACCGTCAATTGAGGATTGATTCGTAAAAGTCGCGATATTCTCAGGCTTGACACTTCCACCGTAGAGGACAACTTTTGCCTGCTTTTCCTGTTTTAAAAAGCGGGCAACTTCTTCCGCATTGTCCGGCGTATCAGGAGTTCCTGAACCGATTGCGAACACAGGCTCATAGGCAACGATCGCAACACCGTCCGGGATCATGGTTTCTTTCCCCTGAACACAGAAGATCACGTGCAATCCGGCATCATGTGCCCGAACGACCTTCTCTGCCAACATCTCATCTGTTTCATTGAAAAGTTTTCTTCTTTCAGAGTGACCGATAATCACATAGTCACACAGCTCACGTAATTGACCGGCTGTGACTTCACCCGTATAGGCTCCTTCTTCATAAGGAGAGCAATTCTGCGCACCTACACGGAGCGGGAGGGAGTTCCGGTCGATATAGTGCTTCATCTCTGACAGTGCAGAAAAAGGAGGACACACAACAGCTATTTTCTCTTCTTCCTGTCCGGCAGGCCAGCTGCTGTTTACGGTTTCTTCAAGCCAGGCAAGAGACTGCTCAACAGTTTTATATGATTTCCAGTTTCCGATAATATATTTCGCCATATGCTACAATGAAGTTTACTTCCAGATTACTGCTCTTCACCACGTTGTCAGCTGAAACGATCTCAGCATGACATTTTTGAAGACGTAATGTCATTATAGTCTATGGAAAATGCACTTCTCAAGCAGTTAAATAAGGATCAACAGGAAGCAGTACTTCACACCGACGGTCCTGCAATTATCCTTGCCGGCGCGGGAAGCGGTAAGACACGAGTACTGACCTATAAAGTTCTCTACCTCGTTTCAGAGAAGCAGATTAACCCTAATGCAATCCTCATGGTAACGTTTACTAATAAAGCAGCACAGGAAATGCGCGAACGGATCACAACCTATTTCGCAGAACACAACATCAAAGCTTCAACCCAACCCTTTGTATCTACCTTTCACTCACTCTGTGCACGCATACTCAGATTGGAAGGAAAACATATCGGACTTGGCCCTCAATTCGTAATCTATGATACATCTGACCAGATAGAAGCGATTAAGGAAGCAATGAGTCAGCTCCATATATCAGTGAAAGATTTTAAGCCTGCTTCTGTTCTGGCCACCATCTCAGGTGCGAAGAACGAACTGATCACGGATAAAGAGTACCCTTCATTCGCACGAGGATATTTCCAAGAGACCGTCGCGAAAATATTTACCGTCTACCAAAAAATCCTGAAAGAAAATGATGCGCTGGACTTTGATGATATCTTACTGAAAACAGTGAAGTTGTTTCAGAATAATGAGCAGGTACTTGAAAAATATCAGGAAATGTTCCGGTACATCATGATTGATGAGTACCAAGATACAAATAAAGTACAGTATGCGCTGACGAAATTACTCGCAAAAAAATATAATAATATCTGCGTTGTCGGTGATTTCTCACAAAGCATCTACTCCTGGCGCGGGGCTGATTTCCAAAACCTGGTTCGATTTAAACAGGATTTTGAGAATGTGCAGGAATTCTCCCTCTCTCAGAATTACCGCTCCACACAGAAAATTCTTGATGCAGCTTCATCTGTCATCGCCAGAAATAAATCGCACCCTGTGCTCAAGCTCTGGACCGAGAATCCGTCGGGTGAAGAACTTCAGCTCTATGAAGCAAAAAATGAGCAAGATGAAGCGGAGTTTATCGTCCGGATGATCAGCCACCTCGGTATCCAGGACTTAAGTAAGGTCGCGATTCTTTACCGAACCAATGCACAGTCACGAGTCATCGAGGAAGTCTTTCTGCACTTTGCCATTCCGTATCTCTTAATCGGTGGCACCAGATTCTATGAGCGAAAAGAGATTAAAGATGTTATCTCATACCTCAGACATCTGAACAACCCGAAAGACAGTATCTCACTTAAGCGGATTGAGAAATTGGGGAAGGGGAGGCTACAAAAATATTTTACCTTTCAAGAAAACAATGATCTGACGAATGTTGCAACGATTGATGTCCTCGACCGGGTTCTTCATGCGACTGACTACCTCTCGCTCTACGACGAAGACGATGAGGAAGATCGAGCCCGGCTTGAAAACATTAAAGAACTTCGATCTGTTGCACTGGCATACCCTGACCTGACTGAGTTTTTGGAAAATATCACGCTGGTCGAACAAGAGGCACTGAACCAGGATACGAACAGACGGAAAAACGGGGTGACACTCATGACACTCCATGCTGCCAAAGGACTGGAATTCCCGGTTGTCTTCATGATCGGTATGGAAGAAGGTGTTTTCCCTCATGCCAGGTCACTCATGGATAGGTCAGAGCTTGAAGAGGAACGAAGACTCTGCTATGTCGGCATGACCCGTGCCAGGGAAAAATTATTCTTAACATATGCACGACGGAGACTTTTTTTCGGACAACGGGCGTCAAATACAACCTCACGGTTCTTGCTAGAGATCCCTGAACACGTCATTGCAAAAAGTCGAAATGCACTCAGTCTTGAAAAAACAGATGCATCATCAACCGATTTTTTTTAGCATTTCCGCTATACTCTAATCATGGAGCAAGAATCAGTATCGTCGCCTGAAGCGACAGAACCAGGACCCGAACGTGCACGTTCACGGACACCCCGGTCGCTTATCGTCATGCTTTTGCTCATCCTTCCTCCGCTTGCCTGGTTTCTGATGTGGCGGGATAAAACATACCATCATTGGTTCGGGAAAATTCTTCTCGTTTCAGCAGGAATTTCACTCGCGTTTCTGGGATTTTTTTATATCTTCGTTTATCTACGGATCGGAGAGCTGTATCAGTCACTCGGACTTCCGACTGCGAATGAGACGCTGGCTGTGAGTGCAATCGGCATTGGTATCTTCCTGACACTGCTTGAAATTTTCTATGCATGGTATGTGTACCGCATGACAAAAAATGGCTACCTGACACCGTTTCAACTTCTGGTAACGATCATATTTCTTCTCCTAAATAGTTATCTCACCATGATCGGCCCGCTCATCGTGCTTCGGTCCATCTATCGACTTGTTGGTTCGTTGTAGGCTCCTCTTTCAGGAAATCTCCGAATCAACTACAATAACATCATGCGTTTTGAATCAATCCTCCCGAATCAAAAGTCAGCCTATAACAGTATCGTCTCCCATCCGCTCCAAGCATACGAATGGGGGGAGTTCCGGGAAAAAACAGGGGTTAAAGTTATCAGAAAGGGAGTTTTCGATGGCGAGAAACTTATCGACGGATTTCAGCTCACGATTCATCCTGTTCCGAAAACGAACTTCACCATCGGCTATCTACCGAAAGGAAATCGTCCGAGTAGGGAAGTCCTAGCAGAACTGCAAAAGATCGGAAAAAAAGAAAACTGTATCTTTATTCAATTGGAGCCAAACATACGAGAAAATTCGAAATTCGAAATTCGAAATTCGAAATTCCGGCTGCAGCCGGCCGCACATCCGCTTTTTACCAAATATACTTTTGTCCTCGATTTGACGAAGTCTGAGGAGGATTTACTCAAGCAGATGCATGCGAAAACCAGATATAACATACGGGTCGCGACACGACACGGGGTGACTGTTCAGGAGGAGAAAACACCTGAGGCATTCGAAAGATACTGGCACCTGACTGAAGAGACGACTAAGCGACAAAAATTCTATGCACACACGAAAAATTACCATGAACTGCAATGGGAGGTTTTACAACAAGCCAAAGACCGCGAGCCGAAAGCGAAAAACGCTTTGACGTCCCACTTACTGACAGCACGATATGAAGGGAAAATTCTTACCACCATGCTGTTCTTTGTATTTAAAGACACGCTCTACTATCCGTACGGTGCTTCGAGTAATGAAGCCCGAAACACGATGCATTCAGTTCTCACGATGTGGGAGGGAATTCGTTTCGGAAAAAAGCTTGGACTGAAATCATTTGATATGTGGGGAAGTCTCGCTGAGAATCCTGACCCGAAAGACCCATGGTACGGTTTTCATCGCTTTAAACAGGGTTTCGGTCCAGAACTTGTGGAGTTCGTCGGGAGCTATGATCTGGTGATACATCCACTCGCGTATCAGGGATACAAAATCGCGGATAAACTTCGATGGTTGTACCTGAGGATAAAAAAATAAATTTCTAATGACGAATTACTACTTTCTAATCAATGCTCACTTTCCAATGTCTCATTTCATTCATGGGATTTTATTAGAAATTAGATATTAGAAATTAGACATTCATATGAACCGTTATTTGCCTTTTTTACTGCTTGCTGCGTGCTTTTTACTCCTCAAACTCTCGAATCTCGGCATTCGTCTTTCTGATAAGAATATCTATTTCTACACCGGCCTGCAGCTTCTTAAAGGAAATATGCTGTATAAAGATGTTTTTTTTACTAACTTTCCGCTATTTCCGTATGTCTCAAGTCTGTATGTTCTGCTGAGTTTTAAGCAGTTGCCACTTTTCTTCTTTACAGCAGTTATCGAGGCATCACTCGTCGGATTTCTGCTCTATTCCATCATTCTCAAGCAGACGAAACATATGCTCACCGCGACACTTTCTGCAATGGTGTACCTATTCTCCTTTATGATTCTCTCGACCACGGACCACCAGACAGGCGTCTTTCTCGCCTCAGTTTTTGCGGTCGCGAGCTATTATTTTTATACTGAAAAGAAGTATCTGCTCACTGGCATATGTGTCGCACTGGCATTACTAACCAAGGCATATTTTCTGCCGGTCTTTCTGACATACATATTTGTTCTTTTGTTCAAACAGAATAGGGGAGAGGATTCAGAAAAAAATGTCCGTAATCCTGAACGTAGTGATGGATCACTAGGAAACAGATCCCTCGTCTCTACTCAGAATGACAGACTTGGGTTTTTTATCGGGTTTACGGTAACATTGCTCCTCGTACTTCTTCCGTCGCTCTTCTTTGCACCATCTGATTTCTTCCATAATGTCTTTGAGTATTCATTAACTCGCTCACAGGGCATAGGGAAAGGAAATCTTCTCTGGTTTTTTATTACCCATGATCTGCTGCTTTTTACCGCGTTCATCTACTCACTGATCTCGATTCGCAAACACCTGTTCTTAGGAATTTTCTCGATTTTTTCGTTGCTTTTTATCTTCCTATATCAGGATATCTACTATCTCTATCTGAACTTCATGCTCCCTTTCCTCGTACTCTCTTTTGCTAACCTCTACCGGGATCTGGAACAAAAAATCAGTATGCAGAAAATGATAATCCCGACTATTATCATAATATTTCTTCTGATCAATTTAGGGATCTATATTTCAGGATATAGAAATCTCCAGAAGATTGAGAACATAGAACACCTCACCACGGCGATAGAAGAGAACAACCCACCCGCACTCTACGGAATAAATTCACTGACGCCAGCCCTCGCATATTTGACAGCCACACCGCTGCTTAACAGTACAGTCGATACGAATCCGAACATCTATCGGAAAGGATTTCTAAGCGCAGAGACTATGACGAGGGATGCGATAGATCAAGGCGCACTCTTTGTAACACAGGGACTCTTCTATCCCGAGTTCGGGGTTGAACAACCGGTGACAGATGAGATCTTTGACATGGAGCAAATGGGAAACTGCCGACTCATGCAAAGTATCCCGATTCAAAACGAAGGCCCACAGAATAGGATCAACCTGGTCCAGTGTAAATAGCCACCCCGTATACTAAAAAGGAAGAGCTCCAAGCATCTCAAATATTTCTGAATTGAATCCAGCTTCTAGATTCTATGAAGCAATAGAAAAGCATTAATCATGTTTGAAGCTATTTAATTTTCATTTCTACTATCACAGTATATTAAAATCGTATATAATCTCGATATGATCGATGTTGCTGAGTTTCAGGATAGATCAATCGAAAAGAGCCAAAGAGTCGCGTCGATTAATCGTTCATTTAAAGAAGGGCAAGATGCATTAGATATTTCAGAGTCTTTAAAAGCTATCGAAAAACCAATTCTAGTTGATTTTAATAATGTACTTTTCAATAATAGATCACCATATGTACCTAATCCAGAGGCGGGAACATTTCTTCACGAGCTACAATCTATTGGTGATGTGATTATTGCAACTACATCAAGGGACTGGGATGGCGTGCAAGGATTATTACAAAGAGCAGGAATGTGGAGTGACAACATAGTCCTAATGACGGCTTCAAATTATGAGTCTACCAGACTCAATGAAGAGTTACTGAATGAATTTCTCCAAAAAAGAGATTTACCCGTTATAGGGAAGAGATTCTATGATATATCCCCGGGAGGTAAGCCTCTTTCGCCACTCTTCGATAAATCTTTTGATATACCATTATTGGATGACGACAGTGTTGCAGAACATCCTTTTCCGGGATTACTTGGGGTAAAGATTCGTCCTTTTTTCGCCACTGAGGAAGAAGGAGCATTCAGAGGAGATCAAGAACGAGGAAAATCACTCTCAGAAGCAGTCGAAATAGTTAGAAACCATTACTCGACGATTTCAAAGTAATAATTCTAGAGCGTGTGACCCAGAGGAAATTCGAAACAGAATAAATACCTTCTTAATTTGAATATCTGAGGTTATTTCGAGGCTTCTTCGAGGCGGCGGGCTACTTCTTCCCAATTAATGACATTAAACCATGCCTCAACGTACTCAGGGCGTTTGTTTTGGTATTTCAGATAGTATGCATGCTCCCAGACATCGATACCCAGAATCGGATGCTTGCCCTCCATGACAGGGGTATCCTGGTTCGGAGTGGTGACAATCTTCAGACCGTCTCCATCTGTAATAACCCAAGCCCAACCACTGCCGAAGACGCCAAGTGCTGCTTTGGTAAATTCTTCCTTAAATTGATCGAATCCGCCGAACTGATTCCCGATTTTATCACCGATCGTGCCTTTGGGTGTTGTATCCACACCGGGTGCCATCATCGTCCAGAACAGGGTATGATTCGCATGGCCACCACCGTTATTTCGTACTTTGGTTCTGACATCTTCAGGGACTTTATCAAGGTTTTGAATGAGGTCGTTGATGTCCATGTTCAGTAATTCATCATGGCCTGATAAGGCATCGTTGACGTTTTTTACATACGTCGCATGGTGCTTACTGTGATGCAACCGCATGGTTGTCTCATCGACCCATGGTTCAAGTGCGCTGTAGTCATAACTGAGATCGGGGAGTGTGAACATCGTGTCTCCTAGACTACACCTGTTCTGGAATTTAGTCAAGCAAGAACTTTCTTACAATGCAGTATGTCATTCTGGAACGGAGTAATAATGAAGCGAGAATGGAGCATTTATTCAGGAATACCGGCCAGCGTGTTCGCGAGTTTGTCTGCTCGGTTGTTATTCACGTCATCTGCGTGTCCTGCAACTTTTTCATACTGAACCTCAAGATCATGGTCGGTAATCAGATTGTGAATTTTTTCAAAGATTTCGCGGTTCGCGATTACTTTATGAACAGGCTTTGACAAACTGTGAATACTGATTTGGCTGTCTGTATAAATTTTTATCCGTTTATGCTTGTTCTGAGTAGCCCAGCGCAAGGCATTGTAGATCGCATATGCCTCAGCAGTATTATTGGTCTGTTTTCCCTCAACAATGCCGCTTGCTTCATGCGCACCTGAGACAAACGCCCAGGCTGCAACCGCATGATCAGTCCCGTTGCCGCGACAGGCGCCGTCAGTCCAGATATGGACATCAACATCATCTGTTGAAGACTTCATATCTGTGAAGAGATTCTTATGATTATTTATAACTTTAAATTTGTCATTATGGTACATTTTTCGGCATTTCGGGCAGAAATAATACGCGGTATAGTAATACGCTTTTTGCAATTGTTCAGGAGTTCTTTTGGTTGCTTTCCTGAGGAGGGGAGTGCCGCATGTTTTACAAGTCATAAGCTGAATTTCTGAATACTCAGACAACTCAGTGTCTCAAAAGTTATTGATATATCGGAAAAATTCAGAAGTATCAGTATCAAATAGTCTGAAACTCTGACTTTCTGAAACACCGACTGCCGACATGCAGATCTGAATATCCTGAGTTTTCTGAAGTACAAAAGTATTATACTACAAGTTTCTCGTTCTCGACTGTCGGGCTGACTGTGTCGCCTGGCTTTATCGTCCCTTCAATAATCCGCATCGCTATTTCATCAACAAGCTGTTCCTCGATAGCACGGCGGAGCGGTCTTGCCCCGAAGACCGGGTCAAACCCTACTTCAGCAAAGTAGATTGCAACGTCATCGCTTATTTTCAGATCAATATCACTCTCACGGAGTCTTTCACGGACTTGTTCTAACTGTAGTTTCGCGATCTCGACGAGCTCTTTCGGCGTTAAGGCGTTAAAAATAACGACTGAATCAAGCCTATTGAGAAACTCCGGCTTGAATGCTGTATGTAACACTTCCCAGACTTTTTTATCCATTTCTTTTTTATCCTTCTCTGCGTATTCTCTGATAATGTCACCGCCGAGATTACTCGTCATGATAATAATCGTATTCTTAAAATCAACGACGGTACCTTTGCTGTCAGTCAGCCGTCCGTCATCCAGTATCTGGAGCAGGATATTAAATACTGACGGATGTGCTTTCTCAATCTCATCAAAGAGAACGACTGAATAGGGTTTGCGCCTGACTGCCTCAGTCAGCTGTCCGCCTTCCTCATACCCGACATAGCCGGGAGGCGCACCTATGAGTCGTGCGACTGCATGCTGTTCCATATATTCACTCATGTCGATACGGGTAAGTGCATGTTCATCACTAAAAAGGAGGGAAGCGAGAGCTTTGGCTGTTTCTGTTTTCCCGACACCGGTCGGTCCCAGAAAAAGAAATGAACCGATCGGGCGATTTTTCGCACTCAGCCCGGACCGTGAACGACGGATAGCGCGGGAGATAACTTCAGTCGCTTTTTCCTGTCCTACCACACGATTTTTTAGCTCATCCTCCAAGTTCAGGAGTCTCTCAGCTTCGGTTGAGAGAATCCTGGTTGCAGGAATTCCGGTCCACCGGGAGACAACCTTCGCGACGTCATCATCATCGACTTCTTCCCGTAACACACGATTTTCAGACGGAATCTGTGCCCATTCTTCCTGATAGGTATGCAGTGTTTTCTCAAGCTCCGGAATTTTTCCGTATTTTATCTCTGCTGCTTTCTGCAGATCAACATCACGCTCAGCTTTTTCCAGCTCAATCCGCAGTGCATCTATTTTTGCCCTGACATCCTGGATATGCTTAATAATTTCTTTCTGTTCATTCCAACGATTCTCAATCCCTGATGCATGTTCTTTCAGCTTCTCAAGCTCTTTTTCTACCTGAGTTCGACGGTTTTTAGCGAGATCAGTTTTCTCTTTTTTCAAAGCAGCAAGTTCGATTTCGTGCTGTGTTATTTTCCGTTTTAGCTGGTCAAGCTCAGCCGGCATACTTTCTGTCTCGATTTTGATTGCTGCTGCTGCCTCATCGATTAAATCAATCGCCTTATCTGGTAGAAAGCGATGGGGGATATACTGCGCGGATAATTTCGCAGCTGCGATTAAGGCGTTATCCGTGATCCTAATACCATGGTGCACTTCGTATCGTTCTTTAATACCCCGAAGAATTGAGATCGTGTCTTCGACCGTCGGCTCATCAACCATCACCGGCTGAAAGCGGCGGGCGAGGGCAGGGTCTTTTTCGATATACTTGCGGTACTCACCAAGGGTCGTTGCACCGATAACTCTCAGTGTCCCGCGGGCGAGAGAAGGCTTTAAGATATTCGCCGCATCAGTTGATCCTTCAGCGCCGCCGCCTCCGACCAGTGTATGCAGTTCATCGATAAACATGATGTATTTGCCGGCAGCATCTTCAACAGCCTTGATAACACCTTTGAGCCGTTCTTCAAACTCACCTCTGAATTTCGCGCCCGCCAGAAGCTGGGCAAAGTCCAGAACAATCACCTGTTTATCTCGAAGGGGAGTGGGGACTTCATTTGCGACGATTTTCTGAGCAAGCCCTTCAACGATAGCTGTTTTTCCGACGCCCGGATCACCGATTAAAATCGGATTATTTTTTGTCCGACGGGAGAGTATCTCCATAACACGACGGATCTCAACCTCACGTCCGATCACGGGGTCAATTTTGCCTTGCGTTGCAGTCTCAGTCAGATTAATCGTGAACTTTTTTAACGCTTCTTCAGGGGAGACGGGCTTTAAAAAATCAGGCATCTGATTATTATCCATATCATTAAGTATATATCGAATTAGCAGTCATGTCAATACTCTGCTAACATCTCTTGCCGGAAGCGTACTCGGGGACGGGGCATCAAGAAGTTTCAAAAAAGCAGTATGCATATGCCGTCAACGTAGAACGTCTCAATATAGTGATCCCTGTTGGAGATTCGTTCTCAAAAGTTATCCACAACGCCTTTCGTGTTTTTTTCTGTGAAAAGTTCTTCGTGAAAAGACTATATCATACTATATCTATATCAAACTATATCACCCTATAGGATATATACCACTCCTCTCTTCCCTGTCTTCCTCCATCCGTACGAAAAATCCCGCTTGCTGCTTATCTGCATTGCGGGATTTTTCTGTCTGTAATGATTATTCATCTCGTAAGTTCTATCGCGAAACGATTCCGCTTCAGAAAGAAATAATCATTACCTGATATTATTTTACCGGTGACGAAATCACCACAAAAAATGATGCTACTACTGTCTCAAAATATTGTCTTATTTTCCTCATCTACTCCTCCTTTCTGTAAGAATCGTGATTAATTAAGCTCAATATAAGCTCAATAATAGAGAAACGACATAAGAAATAATTGAAAATTTTGTAAGAAATGACTAAGAAGAAGATGTTTGAAGATTACAGTGGTTTACCGGCAAAGATGAGGTTTGTTGCCATGCCTGAAACCCCGATTCCCACATGCGTCCAGTCGCTATGCAACTGATTCATATCATGAGGACGGTCACCTGCGTAGACATCCTCGATTAACTTTGTTCCTGACACTTTATAGCCGTAACTTGAGTTCTCTCCGATTTTCATAAAACCTAACTTCGTAAATCCATCCTGACTATTGATAAAATCCAAAAAACCTTCATGGCTATCTGTTTTCTCTTTATCTGCAAAGAGTTGTGCACGGGAGGATGCGTATTCAGAGAGCTTTTCACTCAATTGGAGAGATGTTTTTCCGTTCTTCTGCCGGTACGAATTCAGAGCCTGAAAAATCTCATCCGCTGTTCCTGCACGATCATCTTCCGGTACGTCAATCGTCCAGGTATATTCCCCTATCTGGCGAGATCGACTGTATTTGTCATGATCCTGTGCTTCAGAGGATTGCTGACCTGTCGGTGTCGGTGCGGATGACGGAGTGATTGTTGCTGAGATACGTTCTTCTTCCGGGTAGAAAATAGGATATTCCCATTCCTCCACTTCGCGGTCCTCAACTGTTGCTCCCAACACGTCTGGCTCCACTGAGATATATGCTTCACCTATCTGAGGAGGTGTCAGATAACTATAAAAAACACTAAGAAATACAGCCCAGAGTATAAAGAGGAACCGAAGTCGATAGAACGAATAAGGCTTTTTTGTTCGTCTTACGGATGTTGTAGCAGAAGTATTCATGGACAGTACGTATGTCTTATAAAAGTATCACAGCATTCAGGTCCCTGCAAGTTCATCTTTTCAGTACTTTCCTGTACAATACGACTCAGAATGATCTCTGTGTATAAACCCCTTGGACTCACACCGCTTGAAACTATTCAACGGATTAAAGAGCAGGTGCCCTCGCTTCAGAAACAGAAAGTAAGCTACGCAGGCAGACTCGATCCGATGGCTGAAGGGTTGCTCCTGCTATTAGTCGGTGATGAAAATAAAAAAAGAAAAGACTACGAAAATCTACCGAAAATCTATGAGTTTGAAGTGCTTTTCGGAATCGAGACAGATACCTATGATCTGCTAGGACGCATTACGCAAACAAGCAATCAGCAACTTGTACTCAGTCGTCATGAGATTAACTCCTTCCTGCCAAATTTCCTCGGGACATATAAGCAACCATACCCCCCTTATTCGTCAAAGCCAGTTCAGGGAAAACCTCTCTATCGGTGGGCTCGTGAAGGTAAACTTGGAGAAATACAAATTCCCGAACGGGAAATTACGATCACTTCCCTCTCACTGCTCAGTGAGGCCTCCCTTTCCCCTGCTACGCTCGCAGATGCTGTTAAGCAACGTATTACAAACGTAACAGGTGACTTTCGACAAGAAAAAATACTCGCTACCTGGGATGACTATCTCACTAATACTTCCCTTCTTTCCTTCCCGCTCTTTACTTTTTCAATTGCCTGTTCAAGCGGTACATATGTCCGCTCCCTAGCATATAGACTCGGGAGAGTAACAGTGACCGGCGCCCTCGCCTTCTCGATCAAACGAACAGGTGTGGGTACGTTTACTCTTGACGATGCGCTGTACCTTGAACCTCAGGAGTAAAATTGTTATACTTCGCCCACTCTCAGTGAGAGAGGAACATTTCAGTGTACGGAATAAAAAAGGAGAACGAAATGCCTAGAGAGAATAGACAGGAATCTGATTTCTGTGATCAGGTACTCTCCATTCTCAGGTCAGATCCTGAGGCCCAAAACGTCTACGCCTGGATTAAAGAGTGTGTCCCGGCTGAGAATCACTGTGGGTTCCTGAACGCAACTTTCAGCTATCTCAAGAGTGGAACGCTCGCAGAGCACATTCTACGCCGGAATTTCAGACAGATCGAGGCAGCATTCGAAGCATACGATTCAAGTGTGTTTATCTAACAAGGAGGCATGGTATGGAACGAAACATGTTCGAGAGAGCAGACGGATATGATCCGGAGCTCCATGAGCTCCGGGTACCTATCATCGTACTCATGAAGCCCACCTCAAGCATCCTATCGATCGATGGATTCGTCGCCACCTGAATATCGACACCGGATACTGCAGGAGAAACGGTTGACCTCACTATTAACGTCCAACTGCCTGACAGTATCTTTTTCGACGCTTGGTCATTCAGACCACCGATGCCACCGACCACATGGGAATACGAAGGACCGATACCATACAGGCATGGTGGAAACTATAACGCTCCTTTTCATCAGACCCTCCTGGGGGTCTACGCACAATCAGGGACACCGCTTATGTACACGCTTCACCTTTGGGAGCGGTAATACCCTTTTCCGTACCCGCTTACAAGCACCCTAAGGTGCTGAAAGGAGGGATTTTTTTCTTCGCTCAAGACGCGAGCAGGAACGAAAAAACCCGGTCTTTCAGGTCACACCGACCGGTGCTTTTTTCGTATACAGGAGAGATTTATCAGCGGAACATCGAGAAGACCAAACCGACGATCAGCGCGATGATAATCAGACTCGGCAGTCCGGCGAGCGCGATAATTCCAAGCGTTGCGAGAATCCATAACACTAATGCCACCCCGGCAATCTGCCTGAGTGGACTCGGAAGCACGCCGATTGCCCAGATGACCACAAAGAGGATAAGTATGTCCCACAGAGATATTTCTTGTCCGTTGAGTGTAAAGAGGACGATATCCGGGAGATTAATACTCCCGACATTTACGTAGCCGAGGAACCAAAGTGCCAATAAGATGAGGATAAGTACTGCTACCATCAACCTTTGTTGCTTTTACTGCTTCCCATTATATTGCTGACTTTCTTCATTGCACCTGTTGCAACCGCTGAAACACTACTGGCAACAGTTTCGGCATTTGCGGTAATTCTTCCGACCGCATCAATCTGCTCGCTGATTTTGGCACTCAGCTCCCCGATTTTCGCCTTAATATAAAACAGGAGAATTACAATCACGACCAGAATGAGTATCATCATACTCATAAAAATAATATTCGTGAGGTAAAAAATATCTTGCAAGCTCATCTGAATCGTCCTCTCCTTATCATGACCGAACACAGCTGTCCTGTCAATGGTTTCATAAAAACCAGCGTAATTGAGATACACTAACGATGAGTCAAAGGAGGGTAAGGATTTCGTAAGAAGACTGCTTAGTAGCCGAGTACTTCTTTGACAAAGATGAGGTGAATTCTCTCCGGATTCGGCTCTTTGTTCATAATCAGAACCTTACTGACGTTACTACCCGGAACACCGTACGCTTCTCTCGCCCGCTCTGATTCAAGTGGGAGAACATATTCGTCAATTCGCTTCATGCCTTCATCAACATTTCGAACGATTTTGTGTGCTCCGACCACCCAGATCACCTGCTCCGCACCGTAGGCATAAGCAGGCAACTGGCTACCTGAGTTTGAGGCAATGAGTACCTTACCGTCCTCAGTCACCGCATGCACACTGCCGACAGCATAATCAGGTGCTGCACCCATCTGCCGCATTACTTTTCCGTCTGTTTCTCTTGATAACGTCTGCAGGGTATTCTTCACGGCCTTGTACTTCCCTGAATTGAGAATGAGGTCCTGAATCCCGGTCTCAGCAAGCGTCACCGAGGTCATATCCATGACTTCCGCGTCTTCAGGAAGCATCGAGGCTATTTTCTCTTTCGCTTCTTCTTTTGTCTCAGCGACAAGCGCGTTGATACCGTTTTTTTGTAAATGCTGAATCGTCTTTTTCAGAACTTCGTCCGTTGGTAATGTTTTCCAGTTATTCATGACAATATCTATACTATCAATCATACTTCATTTTGTAAAGTACTTACAAAAAGGGAAGTATGCGATTTGGTTTAATGGTATAATATCCCTATGATAAATCACGATAAAATCTGTGTCTCAAACACGATTAAGATCATCGGCAGTAAATGGACAATTTTGATTCTTCGCGAGCTGTGTGAAGGGACAAAGCGCTTCGGTGAGCTGGAGCGTTCTCTTGAGGGTATCAGTCCGAAAACTCTTTCGCTTCGACTAAAAGAACTTGAACGACAGAAAATCGTTGCGAAGAAAATGTATAAAGAAGTCCCGCTTCATGTTGAGTATTCACTCACTCCCCGCGGACAGTCACTGCGTAACATTATTGAAAAAATGCGTGAATGGGGCGAGACCGCAACTATTTAAACAATCACTACCGTTTAAACGAATACAAAACTTCAAAAATCTCCGGTTCTGATTTTCCCCGCTTCATAAAGTAATGGACAATCTCGATTGCTTGCCTCCTGGTCTCCTGGAGTTGTTGTGTTCGAGAGTACGCAGTCCCATCCTCGTTTGTTTTATGCTCAAACCCTTGAATAGGCTTCGTAATGTGTTGGTGAATCCAGAACATAAACTTCTTCGGAATTGAGAATTGGTCAATAATAAAATCACGTTTTATCATAAGATAACGAATAACACGGCTACAATAGCATTTCTTTTCGGAGAAAGAGAAAAATACTACTCTTGGCATAGCACTATAGTATCTTCTTATATTAAGAAGGTGATAAAAGAAACGTAACGTTTCTGAAAGAAGAAAGGCAGATCAGCGTTCGATTTTTCCTGTGTGTTTTTCTAAAATCCCGAGGAATGTATGTGGTACCGATGCCTCACGAAATGTAAATGCAAGCCAGTGATAGTGACCATGAGACCATGCGGAAGCAAACCGCGCGTGTGAAAGCGAATGGAGTCGGCCGTCCCACGGATCGATAAACGTAACATGCAGATCATCCATACCGTTCACGACAATTACATGGGAGTGTTCAGTTACACTTGCCTCGTTATAGAGCATATTCCGATCCGCCATATGCACGATCACCGGTCGAGAAGCGCGAAGTTCACGCTTCAGGAGCTGTTTCCAGCTGTCTTGATCAACGTGTGAATACTCAAGGAAATACGTTTGTGAAGTCAGAAAAGGTGTCACATGTCGGAGTGCCTCAGGAGAGACACCTCGGGAATGATCAGGAGCAAAAATCCGTACCAGCTGTCTGACAGACGGATAGCTTATAGCATGCTGTTCTGTCGGAATTTTGCCCTGCTGAGAAAGCACTTGTAGAGCGATTGCAAGCGAAGCTGGCATACAGTTGTGCATTCCGGTATCTCCACTCGCATCAGCAGGAAGAAATCGCTGAGCGATAGTCGGAGCTGGAAGGAAGAGATTCTCAGCCCGCACAGTTGTTGCGCTGCCAAAAAATACCCACAACAGAAGTGTACAGACGATAACCTTATTCCGAACATTTTGCTTTTTCATACGCTATGGACAGGTGCTGCGTATTCTACACTACACCAGTGACCGCTGCAATCCTATGGGACTGATTGCTCTTCGCTTCAGGTTACCATACAATAGAATCAATGAAGAAAAAACACCTCAAACCCCACCCACTCATACCCGTGCTGACAGCAGAAATCATACTCGGCATTGTCCTGGCTGCCGGCTCTTTTTTACTTTTTGCCGATCTGTCACGACACGTGATCTCCGAGGAAATCCTTCTTCTTGATACGAGCCTCTCTGAAACTGTTTATTCGCTCAGAAGTCCGTTACTCACCCAGACATTCCTCTTCATTACCTTTCTCGGTGGAAGTACCTGGCTTCTGTTCGCCTCATTAGTCATGTTCCTTTTTCTGATCCTGAAGAAGAAAACACATGCAGCTCTCCTGTTTCTGTTTACCTTTTCCCTGGGAGTCGCATTAAATTTGTTTATCAAATACATTGTTGCCAGAGCACGACCTGATATTGAACCGATGATTGATGAGATTTTCTATAGCTATCCGTCAGGACATAGCATGAATGCTTTCGTGTTCTATGCACTGCTTGCGTACCTAACTTATCACGTCGGAAGAAATAGCATGGTCAGTGCCCTCGTAACGTTTCTCTGCGGTATATTAATTCTGGCAATCGGATTCAGTAGAATCTACCTGGGTGTTCATTACCCGAGTGATGTTATTGCAGGATTTCTGGCAGGATGCGCATGGTTTCTCACGGTCTTAGTTAGTCACAAGACAATTCAGGCATACAGGAGCTACCAACGTGCACCGCGGAAGAAAAAAATCTAGCTACGTTTTCGAGCTGACTTCGTATGTATTTTTCGTGACATCCGTACCGAACGGTGAATACCGACAGCAAGGATGAGGATACCGATGATAATTGAGACAATACCGATTCCTTGGAGCACGCTGTCTCTGCTCAGATGAATAAGCGTCATACCGACAACGATTACAGCAAGTGTTGTCCTGACATACGAAAGGAGTGTTCGCTCATTCGCTAATATCGTTCGGTCAAGCGCAAGGTGGTCTCGCAAAATCAGCTCTTCTTCACGGAAATTTTCATACGGCCGTTTCTTCATTACGTTCATTATACCAAACCCTGCTCAGGCAGAGCTTGTATACCATGGTACAATACCTCTATGAATGAAACTGCTACATTCGCGTCAGGCTGTTTTTGGTGTACCGAGGCGATATTCCTCCGTCTTAACGGTGTGTCATCTGTCATTTCAGGATATACGGGCGGAAAAACTGTCGATCCGACATATGAACAGGTCTCAACCGGAATGACCGGACACGCTGAGGCAATACAGATCTCTTTTAATCCGTCGATTATTTCCTACCAAAAGCTGCTTGAGATATTTTTTGAGACACACGACCCGACATCCAAAGACCGACAAGGTGCTGATCACGGAACACAGTACCGTTCTGTCATTTTCTACCACTCAGAAGAACAAAAGCACCAGGCTGAAGACATGATTTCCACCCTGACAAAAACAAAACGATACCAAGAACCGATCGTGACCGAAGTTCTCCCCGCTCTTCCGTTCTATCAAGCTGAGGAGTATCATCAGGATTTTTATGCGAAAAACCGCGAGTATCCGTACTGCACCGTCGTTATCAATCCGAAATTGACAAAACTACTCAGTACCTTTACGAAAGAAGTGAAAGAGGAATATCGCAGCTGACTTATGACCCCGGGCAAACCACTGTATCAACCAACCACGTTCCCTGCTCTTTAAGCACAATGACCGAGATTTTTTGGGCAAAGCCATTGCCTGACTGTAAAACAACTGTTGCGACTGCACGTTGAGGATCCTCATAGTCTACCGTCTCAACTGATGTACTTCCTCCCGTATTCTGTGAACACAGCACCGGATCAGCCCTGAATAATGTGGCTTTATTTTCCTGCAGGTTTTCAAGAAACGCATCCGTCGTAAACGCTATCTCTTCCTGACAGTACAGACTTACCCGCCCCCTTGCCTCAGCAGGAGGCTGTGAAAGACACGACGTATACGCCGTATAGAACTCACTGATGACAGTCTTAATCGCTGCCGTATCCTGCTCAATGATTGAGGTCGTTGGAGTCGTCTGCGAAGCAGGCGGAATCGTCGGCTGAAGCGGCGAGGTGACCTGTTCCGGTGCTGAAAAACCATAATAGAAAAAACCGACCCCCAGCCCAATGACCAGAAAGAGCCCGAAAAAGAGTAACAGTATTTGTTTCATGTGTATCCCGTTATTCATCAGCATGTGCGTTGGCAGAGGATCATACGATCAAACGTAGGTTTTCTACGGCAAGTATAGCAAATCATCGAAGCGTTCACTCCCTGCAAAAAGCCCACTCTTACATGATCTTTGCGGAAATGTTACGAATCATTGGATTTTGATAGCTATACTTTAGATATGATTCGTCTTGGCTATGCTCTCTCAGGTGAAGAACATGACGCACCGACGCTCATCACACATGCAGCGCGTGCGGAACAGGCGGGCTTCTCCTTTGCATTAGTTTCTGATCACTACCATCCTTGGATCAATCAACAGGGAGAGTCCCCGTTCGTCTGGGCTGTCCTCGGAGGCATTGCTCAACAGACACAAACAATACAGATCGGAACCGGCGTCACATGTCCAATTATCCGAATGCATCCTGCTATTATCGCACAGGCTGCTGCAACAGTCGGACAGTTACTCGAAGATAGATTCTTCCTGGGTGTCGGAACAGGAGAAAATCTGAACGAGCACGTCATCGGGCAGGGCTGGCCGCCGATCGGAATACGCCAACAGATGCTTCGTGAGGCAATTCAGATTATACGATTACTGTGGGAAGGGAAAAATACAAATTTTAACGGAGAGTTTTACACCGTTGAAGACGCCAGAATCTATTCGCTTCCTGCGACACTCCCTAAGATCATGGTCGCTGCCTCAGGTCCGTTCAGTACTATTCTCGCAGCGCAGGTTGGAGACGGCTTTATCACCACATCACCCAACCGAGAACTTGTACAGACATTTGAAGAAACAGCCGGAACGGAAAAACCCAAATACGGGCAGATCACTGTTTGTGTGGCAAAAAACGAAACAGACGCACTCAAAACAGCGATGAAGTGGTGGCCAAACAGTGCCATTCCGGGACAGTTTTCTCAGGAAGCGCGTATTCCTGCGTACTTTGAGCAGGCAGCCAAACTCGTCACACCTGATCATATCAAGAAAAACTATGTCTTAGGAGCAGACCCGAAGAAACATCTTGAGGAGATTAAAAAATATGCTGACGCAGGATTTGATCACATCTATATTCACCAGATCGGACCTGATCAGGAAGCTTTCTTTACGTTATATGAGAAAGAGATTCTTCCTCAGATCAAAACGCTATCACCTGCTCGTCAAAAAAATGGGCGCAAACGAGGAAGGCCGAAGAAAAACGGCAAGATTCGATTTTCTCCTTCGCTCTAGCTAGTACTTCTCTCGTGTACCAGGGGTGGGGCACGATCCCACGACCTCAGCGTTATGAATGCTGTGCTCTAACCAGCTGAGCTACCCTGGCTTACCATTGACTCAAGTGAGTTTGAAATCCCGCTTTTAGCTTCCAAAGTATACCAAATTGTTTGACCGTGAAGCAAATAACCTGTATAATCTCCTTTACGCGCGGGGTAGTGTAAGGCGCACGCGAGGCTCATAATCTTGCAGTCTGGTTTCGATACCAGCCCCGCAACACAGAGGAATGAGGAGGATTTTATATCCTCCTCATTTTCTATATAACCTGAGGTTACCATTCTTTTGCACAACCTTCCAGTGAGGGAAAGAGAATGTGTTCAAAATAACCCATGTACCAGGTGTTACCTCGTTCTCCAATTTTTTCTCAAGACGACGCATCATATACGGTATACCGTAGATGATGAGGATGTCATACTTTGAAAAATCTTCACGCCAGAAGTCCCGCCAGTACACGCTTGCTTTGTTCTCTACACCGGCTTGCTTGATACGAAATCTGGAATAGATAACCAAGAGCGGGTTAACTTCGTAGCCATGAACTTCAATGCCTTGCCTCGCCAGTGCGAGCAATATCTTTCCATCACCTGAGCCCAGATCAACCGCTTTCTTCCCTGTGTGGTCCCCGATCATCTCCAGCAGATTTGCAACTGTTTTATCATCGGTTGCGACATACGGTGCACCACGAGAAGCGATGTAGACGAGAAATAGAAGAACGAGAACTTCAACCAGGAGAAAAAGTGTCAATATAACCAAAAGAACAATGTGTGCAACTGATAATTCCATTACATAAAGAGCTTATACCACTGCAGCCACACAGGATCAGGCGGAGCAATTTCCTGCTGCGTTTCCTCTTCTTGACCACCAGATGCAGGCAGAACGATGACCTGCTCCCCCGGCTTGACCAAGAAGAGACTGTTTCGAGCTTCCTGCTCGAGGTATGCAGGGTGCTCTACCTTCTCTAATTGCTGCTGTAACATACGTTGTTCCTGCTTTTCCCTCGCCAATTCTTTTCGAGCTGTAACGACTAAATCCTGTTTCTGCCATAAACGGTGGATTGAGTGATAGAAGTTATTAATGATAAACAGAAAGAGGATGATACTGATAAAAAAGGTTATTTTTTTCATGTTATGGCATTAAAAGTGACTTTTCCCCCTATTTTGTGCTTGACTAATGCTTTTTTTCTTGATATTATGGGATATACTAATCTATGGACGCTGTAAAAGTGCGCGAAGCACATCAAAAATTTACTGACTTTTTAAAAGGAAAGAAGCACTCTAATGCTACTATTTTAGCATACGGGAAAGATATCGATCAGCTCGCCTCTTTCCTCGAAGAGTTGGACAAACACCATATCCACGAAGTAGAAAAAGGTGATATTGAGGCATTTTTAGCAAAAATGTCTGACAAAGGCTACACCCCGAAATCAATTTCCCGCAAACTCAACTCAACCAGGACATTTTACCGATTCCTTAAAGTCAATGAAATCATAACAGACGATCCATCACTGCTTGTTTCACACCCACGCTATGAGCTTGCTCCTCCCCGTATTCTGAAACCGACTGAGTATCGGGCACTTCGCGATGCTGCTCGTAATGATGCCCGCATGTACGCAATTATCGAGATTCTGTTGCAGACAGGCATCCGAATCGGAGAGCTTGCCGCACTCAGAATGGAAGATATTCAAGGTGACACGCTCCGTATCAGGCCGATGGAAAAACATGAAGAGCGGGTTGTTCCTCTTAATCGGCCGGCGAAAGATGCGTTAAATCGCTACCTGGCACAACGCCCGCAGGTGGAAGATACACATGTTTTTATCACTAAATCAGGCAAACCGTTCCTCGTCCGAAATATCAGAACCGCGATCGAGCGATATTTCCGTCTCGCCGGTATCGAAGGTGCAAAAGTAAATGACCTTCGCCACACTTTCGTTGCACACCACATCAAACACGGTGTTTCACTGGTCCTTCTCTCAAAAGTACTGGGACATAAGAGAATCTCAACGACAGAACGATACCTTGAATACGTCAAAGAGCGCGCGAAAGACACAACACAGCTTTCAGAATTATAACAATCTATGAGCCACGAACGAAGCGACAGACGACACGAAGAACTCCCCCAAAAGACTAATGCGCTCTTCAACCCTGGTTCTGTCTATGAAGGCATCGCACCGGTTGTAGATATCTTAACAAGAAATCTTGCTGAACCGAAGTCATATTCTGAGGTATTTGACTTAATGAGAAAAAATGCTCCGGATCTGGATTATACCTACGGAATCCAGGTGGCACGAGATCACGGTATAATCAATGAACGATCAGTCGACAATAAGCTCGTTAATGGCCCACGTTTTACCAGACAACTCCTATTACCGGGGTTTGATACAGAAGAACTCCAGAGGGAGCGGAGAGAGAACATGGTTCCCTTCACCAAAGAAGCGGTTGTTTTTCGTGATCCTACTCTAAAATCAGACGAGTAAATCCTTCAGCGTACATGCATCCGGCATGTTTGCCAAAGACCTCAGCGCGACGACGAACTCTATCCTTTGTCTCCTCACTATCTGAAACCTGACTGACGTGCGCTGCAATTGCCTGCCATTTCTTTTCAAACTGTTCGGAGATATCAATTACATGGTTCGGATTTTCAAACGCGACCATCCAAAGTTCTTTGACATGATGCGGTGAAAGTCCTGCTGCTTCATGCTCAGGATAGGTCAACCGGTCACGGGCGTACGGAAAACACGCATCCATGACAGCCTGACCACAAGCCCTATGATCTGAGTGATTGACAAAGCTCCCTTTTCCCCACGGAGACTGTGTAATATATACAGTCGTCGGATCCCATGAGATTACAATGTCAGGCTTTATTTTCCTGATGATCTCGACAATCTCTTCGCGTACTTCCTGATTACAATCAAGCTGCGTATCCTTATGATCGAGAAAGAAGACATCTTTCAGGCCGAGGAGCTTTCCGGCATCGATCTGCTCCTGCCGTCTGATTGCCGCGAGTTGTTCGTGTGTCATCGATGGGTCTTCCGAACCACGTGAACCGTCAGTACAGATGAGATAGTAACAATCATGCCCTTCTTCAGCGAATTTTGCAACAGTTCCTGAGGAAGTAAAATCCATATCATCAGCATGAGCTCCGACAGCCAGGATCACTTTTTTATCGTGCGTGTCCATAATGATGAGATTATACCATACAAACCAACAGGAGAACTACTACAGGCTTGGAGGTGGGAGTACTTGGGATCCCTGGCCGCACTCGGCGACGACGAAAGCACTGCAGACGGGGAACCAAGGACCACTTCGTTACCTGCCTTGCTTTACTTGTGCGTCCGCTTGGGATCGAACCAAGGACCACTACTTTATAAGAATAGCGCTCTACCACTGAGCTACGGACGCAACGAATATGCAGGCTGGGTACTGAGCCACACACCCGATGTAGGTAATTTTAACAAAGCGAGCCTCAAGAAGACAAGGGAGACTTATAATCGGGATCGCTGAGCAATCTCTGCTTCAACTGTCTGGACAGAGCGACCGTATTTGAGTCGTGAAAGCTCTTTTATAAGCTCAGCAACCCTCGGATTCATGAGGGCTTTTTCTTTTGAGATATCTTTGGTCGTATCAAGTGAGAATGGCGGCACAGGTTCACCGTTGACAAGCGTCCGCATGTAGCAGTTAAAGCGATCGATATTAATCAAATCAGCTTCACCGAATGTCGGCTGGAACTCATGCTGCAGATAATTAGCATCAGTAACACCAACTCTGAAAGAAGCAATCGTACCGACATTACCGAAAATAGCATTCTTCACTTCCTCTTCCATCTGTCCGACAAACTGGTTCGCAACGATCAGGCTCAAACGATATTTCCTCGCTTCTGAGAGAATTTGTGCAAAGTCAGGCGTTGCGAAGTTTTGGAACTCGTCAACATACAGGAAAAAATCCCGTCGTTGATCCTGCGGCATATCCTGTCTGCTCATCGCTGAGATTAAGATCTTCGGAACCAGAATTAATCCCAAAAAACTCGAATTTTCCTCACCGATTTTACCCTTGGAAAGGTTTACCAGCAGAATTTTCCCGGTATCCATTACCTCACGGAAGTTAAACGCATTATCAGATTGCCCGATAATATTTCTGATCATTTTATTGGTCACAAACCGACCGAATTTGGAGACGATATAGTCAAGCGTCTCTGATTTATGGAAGTCAGACGTATTTGCGATCTGATCAGTCCAGTACCGCCTGATAACCGGGTCCTCAACTTTCGGCAACAACTCCTGCACAAAACTCTGATCCGTAAGCGCCCGGACTACCTCCATAAAGGTTGCTCCCGGCTCATACATACAGGTCAACATCGCATTTCTGATTGCATGCTCAAACCGAGGCCCGATAATTCCTGTCTTGTTCGGGTCAAAGAGCTTGTACATAAGGCCGATGACTGAGGAGACCATCAGATGCTTCTGCTGCTCGGTTTTCCCTTCAAGTAAATTAAATCCCATGGGACGCTCCGTATCCCCCGGATCAAACAAGATAACGTCTTCTGCGCGGTGTGGCGGCACCATCTGTAGGATATCTTCGATCAAGTCCCCGTGCGGATCGACAACAGCCAATCCTTCGCCGTTGTTAATATCCTGCATGATCATCTGCTTTAAAAACTCTGACTTACCGGTACCGGTTTTTCCGATGATATAGGTATGACGCATTCTGTCTTCCCGGCCGACATACACAGGCTTGGAGATGCCACGAAACGTACTCTTTCCCAGATACAGTCCTTCGGTCGGAATATTAGCAGGAGCAGGCGCACGCTTCGAGTTGACCCAGTGGATACCCGGTGTTGTGACTGATTTATTCGGAAAGTGGAAAAAGGTTGCGAGTTCTTCCGTATTCAGAATTGAGGTGTGCCCCCAGAGCGGAAAGTACCGATAAATAAAATCCTGCATGAAAAGCCCTTTCATGCGAATCTTCGATTTCGTGAACGAATTCTGGCCGCTGTACTGTTCCAACGAATGAACGATATTATCAAGGTGTGCACTTGCTGCTTCTTTGGTGCTTGAGGAGACGACGACCCGTACTGTGGTCAAAAACCCCGGCTTACCCACTTTTGTCTCAATCCCCTCCAGCTCTTTCGAGTCAGCTGAATATTTGGCGGTTTCCGGGTTTGCTTCATTTTTTTTGGTTTTGGCGATATAGTCTTTCCCGGCTTTCTTCCAGTCAGAACCGGCAGGACTGATCATCAGTTGGATAGCAGCGCCTTCTCCCGGTCCCATTTTGGCAAGAATTGAGGTGAGTGAGGACAGCGGATCAACCGGCAGATCTTTAAAGACTTTGAGCGGTTTGTAATCAGCGTCTTTTAAGCGCAGACTCGCAAAAGCAACCTTCCCATCCTCTGAAAAGATGTTATACTCGCCGCCTACTAACGCATCTGAACGCTGTTTTGCTGCAGGATCGGTTATCTCGACAACTTCAGCCTCAGGATAGGCACCGTTTATCTGTTTTTCGACAAAGTCACGCAGTTTTTTCGGGACATGGATATAGAATCTGATATCGCCGGGCTGTCCGACCATCTCAAAGGTGAGGTGAGGTGCCCGCTTCATCTGATACCACTTCGGCTGCTTTCCGATCGATGCGAGCGAGGAAAATAACTGTTCTGCAGCATCTATCTTTACTTCATTATCACGAGGAAGGGCAACCTGCAGTAACGATGATTCCAGTGAGTCCTGTTCTCTTTTTTTATTTCGAAGCCACAGCCGAAGCGCTAAGAAGCCGACAAATCCCAGTCCGGCAAATACTCCGATCGCCAGCAGACTTATGATGAGGGTGAGCATTAATTGATTGATTGTATCTAGGTCCATGATCCTCCTTAGATGACCTTTTCCATGCCGAATTTTTCCAGGACATACTTGGAGAGCATTGCAAGCCAGGTCTTGGAGTTACCGGGGTTACCTGAGCTTTCTTTCTTTGCCTCTTCATAGTTCATTGCTGTCGGGAGCTGAACAGATGGTTGTGTCGGTTCGAGCGTCGTCTGCGGCTCAAAAGAGACAGGAACCGCATCTTTTGCCGGCCTGACACCTGCATCTCTCGCCTCTTCAGGAATACTCGGCTGTTCGTGTGAGGGTACGACCTCAACACCTGCTTCTTTCACATCCGGCGGAAGCTCCGGTGATGCTTCTGCAGGATGAGGTGAAACATACTCACGCACCTGCCCTATCGGTCCGTGTTCTTTATTACCGATACTCACAGGGGCAACCGGTTCAGGCTGCTGCTTCGCCGTATCAGTCTGAGACTGCGTTGGTAAAGCGGTATCAACGGCAATGTTTTGTGTGGAAGTGTTGGTGTCCATATAGGATTATCTTAGCATGAATACGAGGGAGACACAATGAAATTAGCCTTATACCAAGCTTACAGCATGCTTATAATCGTCAGCACCTGACATCCCGCCGACAGGAAACATTCTGACAGTTGGTTATGAGCTGATTATACGGTCGTTTATTTTCGAATTTGCAGTGAGGACAGGAAAACGTCAGTTTCCCGTAGCGATCGGTTGCTACCCCGAATTCCATAACACTGAAAGGAACACTCATTCCGAGGTCTAGTTTACCTCCTCCTGAGAAAGCTTCCTGAGCACCTATACTGAACCCTCCTGAAAACCCACATCCTGTCGTTACCTCTCTGACAGGCAACCTTCCCCAGTAGCTGATCTGCTCGTCGATACTTTCTTCATCAGCAACCCCCCGCTGATACAGTGTTACCCATTTCCCCGTATCTCGTGTTTCCCGCTCGAGGTGATCTGCTTTATTCATAATCGTATTTAACAACGTATTTCTCTCCGTAATCGCCCATGGACGTGTGGCGAGAACATTAATATATGCCAAAAAAAGCGGCTCACATCCTTTAAGGATGTATTCATAGTCCTCACGTGACAGTGTCGTATGCTCCTTATGAAGCACGTTGTGAATATCATCAGCTGAGGTAAGTCCTGTCTGATCAGGATCAATCATGATCGGTTTACTGAGGAAGTAAGCATCAAACGGCAGATCGGTATATTCATGTTCAGCAAAATACCCGGGAGAAACTGAGGCAGCAAAGTCGATATACTCATGCCTTTCCAGTGCGGAGCTATAACGGGAAACTTCGATGACACGCTCATCGTTCTTTTCTCTGAGGGTGAAAATGTCATAAAAATTATGTTTATACTCCGAATCTTCCCCACCAGGAGGCGAAAGCGAGATCATCCTCGTCCCGACAGGTGTTGTTTCAATCCCGAGAACTTCCTGTATCTTCGAAAACCCATCCAACTCAGCCTGTTCACGCATTCTGTCATGGTCTGACGAATTTTCATATCGATAATCCCGTCCGCGAGCAAAAACAGTCTCCAAGGGTTCATCTGAGAATGTGCTATAGATTTTCCCGCCCATGACCCTGTCTTCCCGACTGCTGATACCGGCGTTATACCGTTCACCAAGCATTGTCTTGAGATTAAAGACCGTTTCCCCATCCAGCATAGCTTTTTTCGCTGCATATTCCTCGGGTAATGTGTCCTTAAGTGCATTGAGCGCTTCGTACTTCTGTGAATCAAAATCCGGATTATATGTCAGATGACGCTCTTTTTCTGTTCGAACTTCTTTTACATATGGTCTGCTTTCTATTGTTTGCATAAAAAAACTCCTCACTACCGAGGAGCATGCATCATACTGCACTTCTACTCGGAAGATTTCTTGGGCTCTGACTTATCTCGCCTGCGGCGGAATCACAGTTGCGGTACAGTGCTTGAATCACACAAGCTTCACCTCTGACTTTTCCAGATTACTTCTTTTTTTTGATCATGATAATTAATCAGACGTGCACTACTGAAAAGCAGGTCAGACAGCCGATTCAGGTATCTGAGAACATCCTCTTCTATCGGCTCTTGTTGTATCAGCAAGACAATACATCTTTCTGCCCGCCTGCATACTGTTCTGGCATGATGGAGCGCTGCGCCTCCTGTTCCGCCGCCCGGGAGGATAAAGTTTCGAAGCGCGGGAAGTTCAGCGGTTTGCGCATCGATCAGTGACTCAAACACCGAAATTCGTTCACCAATCCCCGACAGCTGTGTTGCAGATGGGTTTGAGAGATAGGATCCGATCGTGAAAAGGTCATGTTGAATCGCTGTCAGCTCTTGCAGTAACGCACTCTCACGATCGGGAAGTGTTGCGAGCACCATCCCCAGTACACTATTTAATTCATCAACCGTACCGTATGACTCTACCCGGAGATCTGATTTCAGGACGCGCTTTCCTCCCATGAGTGACGTTTTTCCCTTATCCCCTGTTCGTGTGTAGATTTTCATTCTTTTTTTAATGCCGTCGCACGTGGTATGAAAAATGCGCGGACGATTTCATACCCTCCGAAGAAAAGAGCCGTATACATGAGATCACTCAGGACGGTGTTCCTAAAAAACGGAAGTGCATAGTAATAGGCATCCATCAGTCCTGACACGGTCTTTGGGTACAGCAGTCCTCCCATCCAGACACCGAAGTTCGTCAGAAGAAAGAACAACAATGACGACGTTAATGATGCGAGCAGGACAGTCGAAACCCTGGTGTGTTTTTTCAGTGCCATACCCAAAAACGCCGTCAAGAGAAAACTGCCGTACACGTAAGGCATCGTATCATGGAAGCCGATAATCACATCCGAGAGAAACATAGCACCGAGCGGAAGGATGAGGGCATATCGTTTGTCCAGGTAAAAACCGCTGAACAGCGCCAAGGCAGCGATTGGGGCGAAGTTTGGTGCATGCGGTATGACACGAATCAGTACTGCAACAGAGATGATGACAAGCGGCAGCAGGAACGGGGTGATCGCACTTAGTAGGTTTCTATTTTCCATTCGATACGGTCTCCTTCCTTCGTAATGTATTGTTGAGGCCCGACAGGAGAAGAGGTTCCGTTCACATAAAATGCCCAGAACTCTCGCTTGTCAGCTTCTGCTTCCCGTCCGTTAATTGAGGTAACAAGGCCGGCCTCGTCCTGCGTTATCTGATAGTAACGCTCAAGAAGTAATAAAGCATTGACGCCTTCCTGTCCTTCATAGGAATAGTGAGGTTCTGCTGCAGGACGTATTTCTTCTTGCGAAGCAGGCGTCGTATTCCGGCTCGCAGTCTGTGATGGTGTGAGACGAACAAGCGTAGCTCCGACAGCGATCAACGTCACGACAGAGACAACTATGAGTATCAGTTTATATTTATGTTGTTGTAACACGTTCTGCATAAAAAAACTCCTCACCCGAGGAGTATAGTCATCGTACGAACGATGCTTCCTGCTCGGGATAGAAACTACTGACTCGTTTTCTGACTGTCACAGTTACGGCATAGCCACGGACTTGCACCGTGCTTTCCGAATCAGTAGGATAGATTAACATTCGCTATAGCCACAACTATAGCATTTTTTACAACCCTCTTCATACGCAAAACTACTGGTTCCGCACTCAGGGCAGATATCAAATAGGTTTGTTGTGGAGCTTGATAGATCATAGCCTTTTTCCTGAGGGATCATCGCAAGCTGTCCTTGAGGAACTGCTGCTTCGGAAGAAACTTGCTCTGAGGGTTCATCATGTTTCACACCGCTTCCGTTCGTGCTCCCTGCTGATACTGTCGCCGGAGACTGGAGCACCTGCGCGACAACTTCTTTATCTTCGACTTTCCCGTTTACTTTAAAATTTGAGTGCTTCGCAAGTGTTTTCGCCACGGCATCCGGTAATGAGCGAACCCGATTCTCTCCGAATCCGATGCTTCTTGCACCGCCCAGACCTGATAATTCCGAGATGATCTCTCGCATACGCTCTCGTGTCGGAACAGGGCTGTGAACACGGAGAACAAAAGAAATCATTCTGCCTAAAGCATCTGCCATTGCCATCAGGTCTGAACCTGATTTACCGTTATTAATAAAGACCTCAAACGGCTCGTTCTTCTCGTTGTGATTAATCGTGATATAGGTTTTCCCCGTCGGACTGGCTGTTTTATATGTGGTTCCGGTCAGCATCATCGGTCGGGACACACGAGGTGTGGCAGGAATAACAGGTTCAACAGGCACTGATTTTTCAGCAGCTTGTTTATCAACAGCAGCATCTTTCTTTTTCTCATCAACGCGCTCTAACACACCAGCACGTGAGCCGTCGCGGAAATACGTTACACCTTTCAGCCCCATATCATAGGCCATCATATATAACGTCTTCACGTCATCAATGGTATGAGCATTCGGTGCGTTAACGGTTTTGGAAATCGAAGAATCAATATACTCCTGAGCAACTGCCTGCACTCGAGCGTGCTCAAGCGGCGTCAGGTCATTGGATGAGACAAAGTAGTCAGGTCGCTCTTCAGTCGGGTGAGCGTTTTTCCAGATCTCAAGCAGTGGATGGTACAGGATGTGCTCGCCTGTTCTGTCACGTCGAACAAAGGTAAACTCATATACAGGCTCAATTCCTGATGAAACACCGGAGAGGAGGGATGTGGTTCCGGTTGGAGCAATTGTTAACAGGACAGCATTGCGAATACCGTTTTTCGCGATTTTGTTCTGGATTGCTTTCGGGAGTGCTTTAATGTGATGGCCTTGCATGTATTTGTCCGCATCAAACATCGGGAACGCACCTTTTTCTTTCGCAATATCAGCTGATGCGTCGTATGCATTATCTCTGAGTGTTGCGAAGATCTTCTTAATAACCGGAAGTGATTCCTCAGAGCCATATCGGATTTTCATTTTGATTAGAGCATCTGCAATACCCATAATTCCCAGACCTGTTCTTCTGATATCTTTTGCACATTTTTCATTTTCTTTATAGAAGTAATAGGTATCGTCAATAACATTGTCTAAAAAGCGCATCGCGATACGCACGTCATTCCCGAATGCCTCGTAATCAAACGTACCAGCTTTATCATTGGCGAGGTCTTCTCCTTTGACATACGCTGAGAGGTTCATCGCACCGAGATTACAGACAGCCCATGGGCCAAGCGGCTGTTCTCCGCATGGATTGGTCGCCTGCAGTCGTTCAAAATACCAGGTATTACTCCATTTATTTGAGCGCTCCAGGAAGTGAAGGCCGGGCTCAGCTGATTTCCAGGCAGCGGTACAGATCAGATCCCAGAGTTCCCGCGCTTTAACTGTTTTATAGACTTTCACTGCTCCGCCGAGTTCTTTCCACTTTGCCATATCGCCGTCCCAGTCTGAATCATACTTCGGATCATCAAGATCAGGATACATGAGGTCCCAGTCCGAATCATCTTTGACAGCCTGCATAAATGAGTCAGAAATACAGACAGAGAGATTCGCACCGTTAATTTTTGAGACATCCTGTTTTACCGTAATAAACTCCTCAACATCAGGATGCCAATCCCAGAGCATGAGCATGGTAGCACCGCGACGCGAACCACCCTGCTGCACAATATCATGGGTTGCGACTGAGAAGAGGTTTGCCCAGTTGACAGGCCCTGAGGACGTCCCGTTTACCTTACGGACACGAGCTCCACGAGGTCGGAGTGAGGATAGGTTCAGCCCGACCCCGCCTGAGCGAGCTTGAATTTCAACTAATTGGCCAAGGGATTCGAGGATACCGCCACGGGAATCTTTCGGAGATGGAATCACAAAGCAGTTAAAATACGTAACCTGGTAATCAGTTCCTGCTCCTGAGAGGATACGACCGCCCGGGACAAATTTAAAATCCGTCATGACGTCGTAAAACTTTTTCTGCCATTCACGGCGGACTTCTTTACTTTCTTGTTTAGCAACCCCACGGGCAACTCGCTTCCACATCTCTTCAGGAGTAGTCTCCGTCGGATCTCCGGCTTCATTCTTTAAGGAATAGCGATCTAAGAATACTTTTTGTCTGATACCGTCAAGTTTCATAGTTTAATTAGTTAAGGTCTTCACTTCTTTTTCAAAATCCTCTGCATCAACAAACCGTTTAAAGACACTCGCAAATCTGATATAGGCGACTTTATCGAGTTTTTTCAGCTCACCTGCAACGATCTCACCTATTCTCGCACTCTCAATCTCACTTTTCTCAGCGCACCTGGTCTCCCGTTCGATTGCAGTCACAATCCGCTCTATCTCTCCTACAGGAACAACTGTTTTCTCACATGCCCTGAGAATTCCTGTTTTTAATTTATCCCGATCAAAACGTTCACGTTTTCCGTCACGTTTGATCACGATCAAATTAACTGTTTCGATACGCTCATACGTCGTAAACCGCTTCGCACATGAAAAGCATGCCCTCCGCCTTCTGATCGTATCTAGGTCTTCATTATCCCGTGTTTCAACAACTTCTGTTTCCCGGCTACCGCAATAAGGACAATGCATACATCTCGTTTCTCCAGTATTTCGAGCCTGATCCGAAAACACTAGATTTAGTATCCAAGAAAATCATAGGCCACTACATAGGTAGTGTCAAGAGATCAGAATAGATCAGGAAAAAAGCTTATGCGTAACGACATGTATTCCATAATGTTTTCTTACATTTCAGGACCTATTTCCCCGCGACAGAACCGGCAAGTTGTATATACTCCCGGGAACGTTTTAAAAGGAGTGAAAAATCTTCTTTCTTCTCTCCATCGAACCGGTCAGCTTCCTTGTGCAGCAGCTCATCATGTTTTTGGGCTGCAGTATAGAGTTTATCAGGAAGAGTGCCGAGTGTGTCTTTAACTGACGGATCTTCACGCTGTATGGTTGATAAGCCTGTTATCGCTTCATGCAGGTAGTTTTGTCCTTTAGAAATAGTAGTTATGGCGAGTCCGACATCCGGGTCTTCCTTATGCAGAAGAAATAAACCTGCTTGAAGCCGTTTATCTGCTTGCAAAAGATCAAACTCAGCTTTTTTTACAGGATCAGCAATAAAAAAACTCACAATTCTGTCACGGGCTGCTTTCAGCAGATAAAAAGGATTATCAGGCAACAACCCGGGATATGGTAAGGCATATGAGACCGAAGGAACAGGTGTCGGTGTCTGGGTATCTATTTTTAGCGATTCTTGGGCAAATGAAGGAGTTACGAGGAGAAACAGGAAAACTACGACTGAAATGATACCTTTCATAGTTGCGCTCCTATACTACTCAAATTACTCAGTGTTTGCAAGCGAATGATCAGGGAGCAGTGCCATTCTTTGGGCATTCATAATCGCTTCGACTGCGCGAAGTGTTTCATCAAGAGCATTGTCTTCGTTTTCAACGAGGTAATCACAGTCCCGATATTGCTTCATTTCCCAAACGACTAACGGTTCGTTCCACCTAATCTTGGCCTTTTCTTCACCTTCTGATGCGTATACACGCCGCTTCATTTCAGTAATGTTGGGTGCGGAGATATAGACAAAGACAGATCTTGGCACCATTTCTTTTATTTTTGCTTTAATATTCTTCACGCCCTTTGCCTCAATCCGCCAGACAACATCAACACCCTGTGCCAACGCATCGGTCAGAGTTTTTTTCTGCGTTCCGTAGAGCTCTCCTCGAAACTCTACCCATTCAAAAAATGCTTCCTCAGCGATTAAACGTTCAAACTCTTCTCTGGAGAGGAAGTGATACGCCTTGCCTTCTTCTTCCCCGTCGCGTGGTTTCCTGCTCGTTGTTGTCACGATCTTTAGTGCAGTCGGGTACTTTTTTAAGAAGGCTGCGATAACGGTATCTTTTCCAGCACCACTCGGACCGGTCAAGACAAGCAAAACGCCTCGTTTCTTTTGGTCTGTCAGTTCTTCTTCAAGAGGTTTTACCATCATACCGCGGAGTTATGGACCAGGAGGACTTCTTCAACAAGCCGATTAGCGTAGCCATACTCATTATCATACCAGGCAATAATTTTCACCATATTCCCGCCGACCACCTGCGTCAGAGATAAATCAACAATAGAGGAATGAGAGTTTCCGATAATGTCTGAGGAGACCAGCGGATCCTCGGTTACCATCATGATCCCTTTGTAAGCATCAGTCTCTGCTTCTTTTTTCAGTAAGTCATTTACTTCTTCAACAGTCGTATCTTTCTTTAACAGAAAGGTGAAATCAGAGAGTGATCCGACGGACACAGGAACGCGAATCGCGAGTCCGTTAAAAATTCCTTTCAGCTCAGGGATCGCCTCAGCAGCAGCAAGCGTCGCACCGGTCGACGTCGGAATAATATTCAGTCCCGCAGCTCGTGCTCGACGATAGTCTTTATGTCCTCCGTCATGGAGTCGTTGATCTGAGGTATATCCGTGGATCGTCGTCATCATTGCTTTTTCAATACCGTAGGTTTTCTGCATGATGTTAGCAACCGGTGAGATACAGTTCGTGGTACACGATGCATTACTGATTACTTTTTCTCCTTGGTACTGGTCAGCATTTACTGACAGAACATAGGTCGGGACTGATCCTCCTTTGACAGGTGCTGAGAGGATAACTGCTTTCGCTCCTGCATCAAGGTGTTTTTTCAAGTCTTCCTCTTTCGTAAATGCACCGGTTGACTCGATAACCACATCAACCTCGTGCTTTCCCCACGGAAGAAGTGAGGGATCGCGCTGAGAGTAAACAGGAATTTCCTTGCCATCAATGAGGAATGATCCGATATAATCACCTTTTTCTTCTGCCTTTTTAAAGGAAATATCCATCGGCAAAAATCCATAGACGGAGTCGTACTTGAGGAGATACATCCACCCTTCGATATCAGTCGAGTGACCTGCATTAATCGCGACAACTTCAATCTCATCACTGTGGTGTTCAAGTATCACCCGATGCGCGACGCGCCCGATTCGACCGTAACCGTTAATCGCAACTTTTACCATATATCTAAACTATACCGAAGACATGTTTATTACGCAAGTAGAAATCCCATTAATTCGTAAACTCTTGGGTATACATCTTCCCGTAGATCCCCCCATCCATCACACCGATGCCGATTTTCCCGAAATTCTCAGAGAGGATATTTGCTTTATGCCCAGGAGAATTCATCAATCCCTGCATCGCAAAAACAGTCGTGGGTGCCAGTGCGAGGTTTTCACCTGCGGCTAAGAATGCTATGCCTGATGCTTCCATTCGGTCAAATGGTGACAGCGGTGGATCGTCCGGTGTGTAATGTGCGCAGTTGCACCTGCTGAACATGTCCGCCGAGTTTCCTCTCGCCAGATCACGAAGCTCTGTATCAAAAATAAGTGGTTTCAGTCCGCGCCTAACTCGCTCATGATTTACCATGTGAAACATCTCTTGCTCTGCGTCTTCATCAACGCTCGGGTGCTGTACCGTAAAGCCCAGGTCCACTGACTCACTACTCTCCGGTTCAATCGTCAAATAGGTCAGCGTATCCTTGAGCGCACCTCCGAAAACTTCATTTATTTTTCCTTCAATTACCGCCGTGTTAGCAATCAGTAACGGGCCGGTCCGCGAACCTGAGACCAGCTCTTTTAAAGCCGGTGATGAAGGGAGAGCGATAACAACACTAAGCAAAAATGTCAGGACGATAAGTGCTGAAATCAGACCCGGTACCATGCCGAGCCAATGATTAAGCCCTGAGAAGCGCTCGCGGACAACATCAGGCAGTGACGGAATAGGATAGCGGTGAACGAGAAATTTCAACAGCAGATTCAGCCCGATCTCAGCTCCGAGTGCGATACAGAAAAACCCGAGCGCATTAGCAAAGCCTTGTGGCATAGCAAAAAGCATCATGAAGACAGTACCCGCAGCTGTATAAAATAACAGTGCCAGAAGAAAAGAAAGGATAAAGCTCAGGAGGTCAAGCGTGGCCAAGAAAAAACCGACGACATACCCCTCATACAGATAAAACGCGACAACCGCAAGAACGATAATGTCTAAAATATTAAACGGTAAGGTCGGAAACTGCAGTAATGTGAATAACTCGGTAAAGCTCATACGGTCGTCTTCTTATTATACGCAAAACCCGATTCCCTGTCCCCTGGAAACTGAGAGTTTTTGATAGGAAGAAATGAAACATGGTATTATTACCACATGAAAGTGAAAGTTATCAAGAAGAAAAAGCTGCCCCGGAAACGGTTTCTTTTCCTGTGGCTCCTCCTTCTCTTACCGATTCTGATCGCAGTCGGTGTTTTTTACTATTATATTCTGAAAGACCTTCCCTCACCGACGCATCTGAGCACGAATTCGCTCGGCCAATCAACCCAGATCTATGATCGTAACGGTGTCAGGCTGTATACAATCTATGATAATAAAAATCAGACCTTCGTTCCGTTAAAGACGATTCCCAGAAACCTTCAGCTCGCAACCTTGGTGGCTGAGGATAAGGATTTTTATAAACACGGCGCGATTGACCTGCGGGGTGTCGCCAGGGCGTTCTACGCAACAATCTTCCAGAAAAACCTTCAGGGTGGGTCAACACTCACACAGCAGTTAGTAAAAAACAGCTTGCTGACGCCGGAGCGCACTATTCAGCGTAAACTCAAAGAACTCATTCTCTCATTCGCAACTGAAGCGCTCTATTCTAAAGATGAGATTATCGAGATGTATCTGAATCAGGTTCCTTACGGTGGGACAGCCTACGGTGTTCAAGCTGCGTCAAGAATGTATTTCGGAAAAGACGTGGATAAACTGACACTGGCAGAGAGTGCACTGTTAGCCGGATTTCCTGAATCACCTTCAACCTATGCACCGTTCGGATCACGCCCTGAACTCGGCAAGCAGCGACAAGAATATATCCTCAGGAGAATGCAGGAAGAAGGATTTATCACCGCGAAAGAACGTGAAGAAGCACTGAAGCAAAAAATAAGCTTCAGAAGCACGATCAGTGAGATCAAAGCACCGCATTTTGTGTTTTATGTACGGGATCTTTTAGTAAAAAAATACGGTGAACGAACGGTCAACGAAGGCGGGCTCCAGGTCAAAACCAGCCTGGATCTCTCAATGCAGGAATTTGCAGAACAAACCGTTGCCAGTGAAGTTGCGGAGTTAAAGCGATTTAACGGTAGTAACGGCGCAGCGCTGGTCACCAACCCCGGGACAGGAGAGGTACTGGCAATGGTTGGTTCCAGGAACTACTTTGACCAGGAAATTGACGGGAATGTGAATATTACCCTGTCACATCGACAACCAGGCTCTTCAATTAAGCCGATTAACTATGCTGTAGGATTGATCAAGGGATATGCTGCTTCAACCCCTTTCATCGATAAAGCAAGTTGCTTTCCAGGAAGGCCGACGTACTGTCCGAAAAACTATGACGGGAAATACCACGGTGTTGTTTCTTTCCGAAATGCACTCGGCAACTCACTGAATATCCCGGCCGTACAGATGCTGAAAGTAAACGGGCTGGATGCTATGATTGCAACAGCCTCGGCGATGGGTATTACAACCTTTAAAGATCCGGAGCGCTATGGATTATCACTCACCTTAGGCGGTGGTGAGGTCACGATGACTGATATGGCAACTGCCTTCGGTGTCTTCGCAAACAGAGGCTATCGTATTGACCTGCATCCGATTTTAAAAGTCACTGATAAAACAGGAAAAGTGCTCGAAGAATATACCCCACCTGAAAGTCCTATTTTCGGAAAAAAAGTATTACCACCCGGCGTTGCGTTTATAATCTCAGACATTTTACAAGATAACGGAGCCAGAACAATGGCGTTCGGGCCAAACTCCATGCTTCGCATTCCGGGACAGACAGTGTCAGTCAAAACAGGTACGACCAATGATTACCGGGATAACTGGACGATCGGCTATACCCCTTCCCTGCTCACAGCTGTTTGGGTAGGAAATAATGATAACACCCCGATGAGCGGCGTTGTCTCAGGTGTCACAGGAGCTGCTCCGATATGGAACACACTGATGACGGAGTTTCTCAAAGATAAACCTGCCGAACCGTTAGCACAGCCTTCTGATGTTATTTCGCGAGCAGTCTGCACCAGTAGCGGGAGCATTCCTCCTGCTGAGGGATGTCAGACACGACGCGAGTATTTCCTCAAAGATTATCCTGTCAAGCAACCGATTACCAGGCGGGAAAAAGTGTTTATTGATAAAGAAACCGGCGATATTGCACCGGCAGGTAAGACAGAAAATGTTGAAGAGCGGGAAGAGACGATTATTATCGACCCACTAGGAAACCGTTACTGTCTGACATGTCCGCACCCCTCCCCGAGTGAATCTCCTCAACCCGAATAGTCACTCATCCGGTTTTACTGCTTTTCAAGGCCAAACTGCTTTAGTATAATCGTCTGACCTCCTGCTCTCGTTCTTGCTATGCAAATTGTTGTCTCGTTCATTATTTTACTGTACGTACTTTTCCTAAAACTATGTGCTCGTCTCCTGAAACCGTTTGCGTTTCTTGCTTCAAAGATTAGACAGCTCGCTGAGAACAGCAAAGACGGAATACGAACGATTCGCCACAAAACAAGAAGTCTCGTGAGGAAACTCACTCCCAGAAAAGAGTCAAGAGTCCTGCAGACAGACACCGCTGGTACAGACGTGAGCAATCTACTGAAAATCCCGTTTCGATTTAAGCTTCGTTACTTTATCCTCGGATCTGTTTTTTCACTGCTCTTTGCGTTTCTGCCGCTACTTTTTTATCTGTTCCTCCAGGATCTTCCCAACCCGAAGGAACTCAGTATCAGACAAATTCCCCAAGCAACCAAGATTTACGACCGAAACGGCACCCTGCTCTACCAGATCTATGCACAGCATAACCGAACGATTATTACTCTCAACGATGTCCCGAAGTCGCTGCAACACGCAACACTCGCCATTGAAGATAAAAACTTTTATTCTCACCCCGGCTTTGATCTCCCGGCGATAACCCGAGCTTTCATCGAGAATATGAAAGGGAACAATATCCAAGGAGGATCAACAATTACCCAGCAGCTCATTAAATCCTCCATGCTCACACCGGAGCGGCTCATCTCGCGGAAAATTAAAGAAGTTATCCTCGCATTCTGGACAGAGCGGATGTATACGAAAAATGAAATTCTTGAAATGTATTTCAACCAGATTCCTTATGGCGGAACCGCCTGGGGAGTAGAAGCAGCAGCTGAGATATACTTCGGCAAATCAGTCCAGCAGCTTACACTGGCAGAAAGTGCGTTTCTGGCAGGAATAACCGCAGCACCCAGTGCATACTCTCCGTACGGCCCCAATCCGACGGCCTGGAAGTCCAGGCAGAAAGAAGTGCTCAATCGCATGGTTATTCTTGGTTATATATCCGAAAAAGAAGCAAAAACAGCTGAAGAACAAGTCCTTACCTTCCAGCCGCTCAGAACAGCGATGCGTGCTCCTCACTTCATCCAGTATGTCAAAGACGTTCTCACCGAACGGTATGGACTTCCCATGCTCGAGCGGGGCGGGTTGACGGTCGTAACTTCGCTCGATCTGAGTCTGCAAGAGTCCACCCAGGAGATTGTGGCTGATGAGGTCGCACAGGCTTCATACCTCCAGGTCAGTAATGGCGCAGCATTAATTACTGACCCGAGAAACGGTGATATCCTGGCAATGGTCGGCTCCAAAGACTTCAATAACCCGAACGGAGGAAAAGTGAATCTGACAACAGCATACCGTCAACCGGGAAGCACGGTCAAAGTTATCACCTACAGCGCTGCATTAGCAAACGGATTCACGGCTGCATCTATTGTTGACGATACCCCGATCACATACCCGAATCCGGGAGGAACACCGTATACGCCGGTGAACTATGACGGCACATACCGAGGAAGAGTCCCCCTGAGATTTGCTTTGGCAAATTCACTGAATATTCCGGCAGTAAAAATTCTGCAGCAGGTAGGTATTCCGACCATGGTGACACTTGCCCAGGAAATGGGAATACGAAGCTGGCAGGATCCTGAAGCATATGGCCTCGCGGTGACACTGGGAGGGTCGGAAGCGACAATGCTTGAGATGGCTACTGTTTTCGGGACGTTGGCACATTCCGGAAAAAGAACTGATCTCAACCCTATTCTGAAGATCAGCGACGTGAAAGGTGAAATTATCGAAGAAAAGACTAACCCACCACAACCACAGGTACTGGACGAACGAATAGCATTTATTATTTCAGACATTCTGTCTGATAACCAGTCCCGTGCTGCTGCCTTCGGAGCAAACTCTATTCTGACGATTCCAAATCACACGGTATCGGTCAAAACAGGAACTTCTGATAACAAACGCGATAACTGGACCATCGGGTATACTGATCACCGCGTTGTCACCGTCTGGGTTGGGAATAATGACAACTCTCCGATGAGCCCCACACTCGCTTCAGGAATTACCGGTGCAGCTCCAATCTGGAACAGAGTTATGACAAATCTTCTTGAAAAAATACCGGAGAAAAAAAGAGCAATCCCTTCAGACATTGTGCAGCGCGCATGTTTCGGGAGAATGGAGTATTTTATCAAAGGAACGGAAAACAGTGTCAGCTGTTCCCGTTCTCGAGAGGCAACACCGACGACTCAACCTCTTTGGCAACGATTTCGCTGAGGTGATGATACGCCTCTTGAGGGTCATCTTTTGAGAACAATGCTGAGGTCGCGACAAAACGTCTGGCTCCTGCCTGATACACCTTCGTAATCGTTTGATCGGTAATTCCCCCGTCAACCTCAATTGTCAGCATCGGATGCTGTTTGGCAAGTGAGGCAATTTTGTGCAATGAATTTTCAAGAAACACTTGCCCTGAGAACCCCGCCTTCACACTCATCACGAGCACGCTATCAAGATTCTCAAACGGAACGGTAATTGCGCTCAAAGGTGTATCAGCATCGAGCACAAGCCCAACCTCACCGAGTGACTCAGTGACTGCAACAAATTCTGTCTGGTCAGGCATCATCTCCACATGTCCCAAAAACCGTCGGAACCCTGCCTCAGCAAATGGCTTCACGTATTGGAGAGGATCTTCAACCATGAGGTGGAGCTCAAAAAGCGTATCCTTTGTATACGAAGTAAACGGATGAGGATCACGAAACGTAAAATTCTCAGCAAATTTTCCGTCGAGCAAATCGATATGAACCGTTTTCGCAAACGAGGTAACCACATCAAGTTTTGCTTTCATGGCTTCCCATTCCTGCTCTAGTATACCGGGTACTATTTCAGTCATACATTTGTTCTCTGTTTCTCAAGTGCTGCAACTTTATCAAGACGTTTACTATATCGTTCATTTGAAGAAAACGGCGTCGACAGAAAGGATTTCACCATTTTTTTCAGTTCTTCAGGAAGCGTATAATCAGTTGCAAGTGCGAGCACGTTAATATCATCGTCCTTTCGTGCTGCCATCACCTGATCTTCAGCAATTCCCAGTCCCGAGCGAATACCGTTGACTTTATTTGCCACCATATCCACACCAACACCACTCCCGCACAGTACAATTCCCCGAGAAGTAGAGTCTGTTGCTACCTTTGTTGCGACTGCGTGCGCATAATCAACATAGTCATCATCAGGAATCACACGATCAGCACCGAGATCAAGAACCTCAACACCCAGTTCTGCTAACAGTAGCTTTACCTGTTCTTTGGCGGGAAACCCTCTGTGATCAGCACCGATATATACTCTCATCGCTTATTTCTCCGTGACGATTTCACGAACTCGTACTCGCTTTTCTTCCAGCTCGTCATTCATCTGTTTTTTCGTCAGCAACCCTGGCTGCGAGCCGACCTGACCGATAACTGATGAGGAGCTCAATGTTCCCCATTGCATCGCCTCAGTAATATCTTTTCCGGAAAGAATAGCGCCTAAAAATCCGGTCGCATAACTGTCACCTGCTCCTGTTTTTTCAATAACCGGGACTTTCAAAATCGGCGCGTGATAGATCGTCCGTGTCGCATCCATCGCATACGAACCATCCTCACCATCTGTCACGACGACTGTCTCAGCACCCAGCGTATGCAGAGAGTTAAGCAGCAGTTCCATATCCTGTTTCCCTGTTTCCCGTCCGATAAGACGAAATCCTTCTTCTTTATTAATAAACAATATTCCCGTCATTGCCAGCATATCCCGGATAAAGCCGGGCGCATCTATAAGCTGTCTGGTACCGGGGTTTAAGACTAAGAATGTCTTTTTCTCCCGAACATACTCTCTGACCATCTGATAGACATGCTTCCAGTCATTGCCGATTGAGGTCAGATAGAGGCAGTGTGCACCCACGCCATAAAGCGAAAAATCATGCTCACGCTCAACATGCTGAACAAGCAGTGTGCGTTCCCCTTTAAGATTAATACCGATCGCGAATGAGGAACGTCCTTTTCTTTTCACCTTAACGGTTTCGACTTTTTCTTTTTTCAGCCGTAATAGAATCGTCTCACTGAATTCATCTTCCCCAGTCTCAGCCATGAGACCGGTAACAAAGCCTAACCGGGATAATCCGACGGCAACATTACAGGCATTGCCGCCAACCTCAAAGACACAGTCTGTCAGCTGAATTTTCTCTCCTGAGGCCAAGCGAAGTTCATTCCGTTCTTTATCCAAGCGAATATTCTTCTCATCATCCCCGATTGAGAGAAACGCGTCTATCAGTGCATTACCGATCGTGAGGACATCAAAGTGCATACTTCCATGCTATATGATGCATGAGGCTTTGACAAGTCACGCTACTTACTCCTCAGCTTCAGTTTCTTTCTCATCTCTGTCCCGGCCGATAATTACGACAACATCAGCATTTGCGCTCACATCTTCTTCTTCGATTGATTCAACGGTATAGTTTGCTGACAAAGCCTGTCTCACAGCATCAGCCGCTCCTTTCTCCCCTGCCCGATACTGAATCGAAAGCCCCACTTGATCATAGCTTTCGGCATTCCCGGTCGTCACCGTTGTGAAACCTGCATCCTTTAACACCGTTGCAGCGTCGCCTGCAGCTCCAGCCACACCGCTGCCGTTGAGCACTGAAATTCGGACCGTCTTTTTATCTTCATCTTTGAATGGTTCAGCAGTCGGAGTCGGGGTGGTAGTCGGCATGACCTGTGCTGTGGGTGTCGGCTGGGTATTGAGTTGGTCAAGTGTCGGCAGCTCAGGAAGCGTAAAACCGTTCTGTTTGAGGTAAAAATTAGCTGCAAAAAGCAAAAACCCGAGCAGTAGGCCGATCGGGATAATATAATAAAGCCCGATTCGGCGATGTTTCGGGCTTTGTGTAGACACTGGTCGTGCCACATCATCCATAGCAGTTGTACTATAACAGATTTTGTCTCCTTGGCAAGAAAATGAGCTTCGCATTACCCCTTTACCCGGTTTGCTATAATGAAAGATATGCCCTTCAAGAATCGTCTTCTGCTTGCCTGTTGCTTCATTGGCTTAGTTCTCATGATGATGCTTCCGTACACTGCATTCGGCCGGGACGAGCTGGATGAAATTAATGATCAGATAAACGACCTTACCACGAAGCTCAATCAATCAATTGCTGCGACAAAACCTCTGGAGTCACAACTCGCAGGACTCAAGACACAGATTGAGGGAATTAAAGGACGGGTGAATTCGATCGATAAGGACTTAGAAGCCAAGAAAAAAACGATTGATGACGGATATAAGTCACTTGAACAGAAACAAATCGTCTTGAATAAAACAATCAGGGATTACTACATAAAATCGTATTATAACTCACCGCTTCTGATCTTTTTTTCATCAGACTCTGCCTCCGATGTTACCCGTGTTATGGCGTATCAACGAGCCGCAGCAAATCAGGATAAAAGTATTATCACCGGTATCGTGGTGTCAATCACAGGACTTGAAGAAAAACGCGAGCAACTGAAGCGGGAGCAGGCACGACTACTTATCGCGAGGAATAACCTGGATGAACAGAGCCGAAAACTTGATGAAGTTATCCTCGGTGCGAAGACCTACCAAGCAGAGGTGTCAGGAAAAATTGCGGCACTCTCCTCAAAACAGCAAGAAATTGTCAACGCGAGATCGGGAAACTATACCTTTACCATCGGCAACGGTGAACTGGCTGATGAGTACCTGTCCTCCGCCAAGGGCTTTCGAGAATCAGCCCCGGCAGGATCATTTGCGATTTTCTCATTCGGCGGGTATACACACCGAAAGGGTATGAGTCAGTATGGAGCCAGAGGCAGAGCACAAAACGGACAGAACTATAAGCAGATACTTCAGGCATACTACGGAAAAGAACCGGTGAGCAAAGACACCGGAGGTTCAATTAAAGTGACAGGTCATGGCGAGATGGATTTTGAAGGAAGATATCTCCTCGGCATTGCGGAGATGCCGTCATCATGGCATCCTGAGGCACTGAAGGCACAAGCTGTCGCAGCACGTACCTACGCCTACCGATATAAAGCTGAAGGAAAAGAGATCTGCACAACTGAGAGTTGCCAGGTCTTTAATGCAGGGAAAGCCGATAACGCACCTGATTCATGGAAGCAAGCGGTCTCAGATACCAAAGGACAGGTTCTTGAAGACGTCGTCACCTACTACGCATCAACACACGGAGGCTATGCATCCCCTATCGGCTGGGACACAACTGACGGATCTGGAGGTAGTAACTTTATCGACAAAGCATATGATAAAATCGGCGGCTCACCATGGCTCTACAAGGCTTGGTGGCGAAAAGGCTACAGTAATAGCGGCGATAGCTGCGGCAGGGCAAACCCTTGGCTGAGTGCTGAGGAAATGGCTGATATCGTCAACGCACACCTGGTTATGACCCGCGGGAACTCATCAGAAACCAGCAGAGTCACTCCTGTTACGACGTCCTGTTGGGGAGGAAATCCGTACAGTATGAGCGAACTACGAGAGATAGCAAGTAAGTATGGCGGAATCAGTGCTGCATCAAGTGTCTCCGTCTCGCAAGGAAACGGCGAAACAAATTCAGTCACCATTAACGGCATCAGTATGAGCGGAAAAGAATTCAGAAATGCTGTGTATCTCAGGGCGCCAGGGTATATCCGTATTCCCCAAGGAGAGTACGGTTCAGGCTGGGCCTTTTTTAATGTTGAAAGAAAATAAGAATAGTCAGAGAAAGAAGAGAAGATAATGCAGGACGTGTTTACAGCAAAAAAGCCTTCCCGTCAATCAGATACGCCACCGAACGAAGAGAAAAAAGCCTTCCACCCCGTGACGATTATGAAGGAAAAGCCGCAAAGACACGGGTTTTTTACGGCATTTGCACCCAAGCCAATCGGGCTGAAATTTGAGACACAGGAACCGGAAGAAGAGATCGTACTTTTGGTCAGAAAGCACTTTATCACCAATTTTCCTTGGATATTGATCGTCTTATTCTTCGTGCTCTTATCGTTTATTCTTTTTCCGTTTCTCAGGTCAAATGCTTTTTCAGATATGTTCTTTATCCCCGATACCTATCTGCTGATTCTTGCCGGGTTTTACTATCTGATCGTCATAGGATTTGCACTCCAACAGTTTACTGCCTGGTTTTACCAAATGGGAATCATCACCAACTATAGAGTCATTGATATCGACTTTCATACACTCATCAGCCGGAATGTTGCGTATACTGATATCTCAGATATTGTTGACCTGGAAATAAGTCAGGGGGGCTTTCTTCATAATTTTCTTAACTACGGGAATGTTCATATCCAGACCGAAGGATTGAAGGCAAACTTTGAGTTTCTCGCTATTCCCAAACCGCATATTGTTGCTGATACCATCTCCGATCTGATACGAGTGACGAAAGGGCAAGCATCATGAATATTGATACAATTCTTTCCCCTGCGCTCCTCTCAATTTTCGCAAAAGCAGGAGTGTTGCTCTTATTAGCGCTGTATGGGATATTTTGTCTTATCGTCCTCATCCAAGTCCGAGGCCTCACCAAGCTCGTCTCATTTACCCAAACACCGTTGTCAGGGACGATTGTGACTGCATTTTTACTTCATCTTGTGCTTGTCATTTCGCTTTTTTTCCTCGCCCTTGCTATACTATAAAAAATGCCTTCCTCGTTAAGCTTTGCGAAAATCGTAGCCACAGCGACTGAAAAAGCCTGGTCTCAGGTATATCATGCCGGGAATCTTTTTGCCCTTGTCTCACTCAGTTCTGAGTCCTCAGAACATGATCTCAATGCACTCGGAAAAGAAATGTTTAACATTCTGGAATCAAGCTTTTTCTCACTTGAGAAAAAAAACCTCACAACGATCTCAGAAGTCATCACTGAGAGCATGCAGGAAGTTCCTGAATCAGTGACACTGTCTGCATGTATTGCTTTTAGTAAAGAGGCAATTCTCTACTTATTTTTAGTCGGTGACGGAAAAATCCTCATGAAACGAGGAGAAAAAACAGGTGTCTTACTCAGCCATACAGACCAGAAAGGATCACGAAAAATAGCTTCATCCTCAGGATTTCTGAACCATGAGGATGCAGTACTCATGCAGACGGGAGGATTTGTCCGACTGATCTCAACTGACGCAGTCATTGAGGCATTGGACAGTCATCTGCCGAATGATATTATTGAAAAACTTTCCACAAACGCGTCAGACCTGCCGGGTGATGCTTCAGCAGTCACCCTCCTGTATCAGGGAACCTCGTCTCCGAACGCGATGACTCCTGTACAGGAAATGACTCACGAGAAGAAATCCGCTTCTTTACCGGAAGAGCCTCAAACATCTGAGGAAGAGCTATCGAAGTCAGCTGGAGAAGATCGTGTCACGGAAGAAGCATCACCACCACAGGAAATAGTGAAGCAGGAGCAGAATGCTTTCGATGAAGAAAAAGAAATGCGTGCGTGGAAAACAGAGCATCCTGAGATTGTTCAGGAGAACGATGATGAAACTGATGAAGAATCAGCGCCGGTTGTTGTTACGAAGCGACTTCCAGCACTCCCCTTCACCCTTCCTTCCCGAAAAGTGCTCTTCGGCTTACTGGCAGTGATTCTGCTCGTCGCATTCGTACTCAGTATCTTTGTCACTAAGCAGCAGTCCCAAAATTCAGAAACTCGTGAAGTCTTTGACCGAACTTATCAGGAAGCAACAGCTAAATTCGATGAAGCAGAAGGACTCAAAAACTTGAATGCCCAGCTCGCTCAGGATGATTACAACAAGGCAGCAGAAATACTCAGAGACGGATTAAAACAGGTGAAAAAAGGATCAGATGAAGAGAAAAAACTCCTGGAACTTCTGGCAAAAGTCGAGCAGAATATCGTCAAAGCAGAGGGAGAAACTGTCAAGGCGAAGCCGGTTGATATCAGTGAAAGCGCCCTCCTCTCACTGGCAGCTGAGAAGTCATCCTCGTTCGTCGCAGAAGAGAAAGGACGATACTACGCACTCACATCATCTGCCGTACTTCAGAACGACGATGAAGTTCTGGAAAACAATAACGACTGGCACGATACAGCAGGCTTCAGCGTCTACAACGGTAATATCTACATTCTTGATAAAAAAGACGGTGTCCTGAAATTCACCGCAGGTGCAGACGGATATGGAAAATCTTCGTATTTCAGCGAGAATGCTCCGTCGCTTGCTCAAGCACAGTCGATGGGTATTGACGGATCTGTCTATATTCTGTTTCATGATGGGAAAATTAGAAAATATACGAGAGGAAACGAAGATTCATTCACGCTTTCAGGCCTTCCGTCGCCGCTAAAAGATCCGAAACAAATCATCGCAGGCACTGAGATGGAGTCAATCTATGTCTTCGACCGAGGAAACAGCCGGGTGATACAACTCAGTTCTGACGGGACATTTAAAAAAGCCTGGAAAGCAGAGGCTCTGGCTAGCACGGACCTCATCGACGTTCGTGAAGATGAAGATAAAATTTACCTACTCAAAGGAAAAAACCTCTCGATGATGAGCATGGAGTAGCATGACGAAAAAAGCCCCGCGTATCTGCATGAATGGCACATAGCGGGGCGGTAATGTTGCGGATTCGGCCACTAGATGACCTCAACAGCTTTCAGTGTACTGCTCGAATCAATGAGTAGACCATCTCCTTGTCGATACGATACACCACGAAAGATGAACGACGGATCGCTCCGGTGATATGCGAATAGAAACTCCAGGATGACAGGCTCATGCGTAACAGCCATGATTACCTCAGCATCATCCTGATGTTCCGAAAAAAGCGTCAGAAGACGTTCAATTTTTCGTAAACTTCCGTCACTCTCACCGAGATTTCTCGTCGCTTCAAACGGAACCTTCAATTCGTCTGAAAGTACGTGTGCACTCGCGATAGCTCGAGGTGCGATCGATGAAAACAAAAGGCTTTTCTCGTTCGTAACATGAGGTGTGAGCCGGGCAGCTAGCTGACGCATCTGCTCTTCTCCTTGCTTCGTAAGATACCCGGTGCCGGGATCGTGAAAGCCGTGACGGATGAGAATCTTTTTCATGACATCTCCTTTCGAACACGCTCTTGGCACATCGCCGGAGTAGAAACATACCAGGATACGTCCACTTCGGCAACGTCAAGAGATTGACAGTATCACATACTCCACAGCCGTAATGTAGGGGTATAATACCACAGATACGCTCAATGACAAAATTATAGGCTGGAACAGCACGTACGACACGTGAGTAAATCATCGCCTGACCATGCGCGATCCAGAGTCATCTCATAAAAAAACCCGCCTTTAAAAGCGGGTTTTTATCTGTGGAGATGTCCGGGTGTGATCCGGAGTCCGAAAAATTTACGTAACAACCTCTACAAGCATAGTCAATTTTTGATTGTCGTTCATATCTGATCCAATTGACAGGAAAACATGTTCCGAGGTTTATTAAAAGCATCTCTTGAGGAAAACCAGACTCAAAAGACTCTTCTCAGCTGTATGAAGCTTTAGCGGTCCCACTGAGAAAAGACCATCTAAAACTGCTTTCGTATAACTAAGCGTTAAGCAAAGTTATAGTTATATGCAAAGGATTGTTCATCCTTGTCATTTAATTTTTTCACTCTGTTTAGCGACGTGTAGTGAAAGTCGGCTTGCGGTTATTAATGTGCCTTCATCGTCGAATCAAATCATCCCCCTTCGCTCGCCGTAGTTTTATTCGAAGGCGAGTAGTTAGCGTTGTTATTCTTTAACTACGCTTGGTTCTCGAGCTTCGGGGGACACAGTCCCCTTTTACTGCAAACTAAGGTGAATATTGATGCTTAATGAGTACGCGAATCTTTCAATGCCTGTTCCATATCTCGGTCTTGATCGCGTTTTTTGATTGAAGCTCGCTTATCGTATTGTTTTTTTGCCTTTCCGATAGCCAGCTCGACCTTGATAAAACTCCCTGTAGTATACATCGAAACAGGCACGATTGTCAATCCGCTAGCCTCGGATTTACTCTTCAGCGCAACTATTTCTTTCTTATGTAACAGCAGTTTTCGAGTACGTTTTTCGTCATACCCTTCGGGTCTCGCATACTTATACGGAAAGATCTTCGCGTTGATGAGGTAGGCTTCACTTCCCCGTATTTTGACAAATGAACCGGCCATGTCGACATGCCCGAGCCGGACTGCTTTGACTTCAGATCCCATCAAGTGAATTCCCGCCTCAATCCTATCAAGCAGTTCATAATCGTAAAAAGCTTTCTGATTAGTAATTTTTGTCGGTGTCTCGTTCATAGGCATATGATACTAAACACCTAAGGAAATGTAAAAGGCGACAAGATCGAATGAGTCCAGAACATTAGTGTCCGTGTGCCAGCGTCAGGCCGTACACTTCCACAACACCTGCTTTTTTCATAACTTTTGCTGCTTCTCTGAGCGTAGATCCTGTGGTTACTAAGTCATCGAGAAGGAAAACTGTCTTCCCCGCAACTGAGTGTTCCCTTCCCTGCATCACAACAAACGCATTTTTTACATTACTATCTCGTGCATCTCGGTCGAGAGAAAACTGCGAGTCTGTTTTGCGTGTTCTGACCAGGATATCGTGAACAGGGAGTCCTAGCCGTTTCCCTACCCCACCTGCGAGAAGTGCTGCATGGTTATACCCACGGGAGCGAAGCTTAGTTTTATGCAGTGGAATCGGCACGATGACACATTCACCACGTGCACGTATCTGCATAAAATGCTCGTGCTGGATAATCCCTTCGTACATGAGGTCTGATAATACCTCAGTTAAATCAGAGACATACGGTCGGTATTTATACGTAAAAAGCAGCCGCTTCATACTGCCTTTATACGCTAAAGCTGAGAAAGAACCATCAATGCCAAACTTCTTCGTACATCCCGGATGTGTTAGTCCGTTCCACGACGGTCTGTTACAGATGAGACAGATTCGCTCCGGGTCAAATGAGAGGTAGGTAAAGCAGACAGAACAGAGGTACGAACCGATCTTTCGGCAATGCACACACCGTTTCGGAAACAGCACATCAAGCAGTCCCACAGTCATAGTGTAGCAAAGAAATTCAGGACAATGAATGATATAATGTGAGGCACAGTAATTATTAATGGAGGAGTCGCCCGCACCAGGACGACTCCAATGAGAATAACACTTATTAATTTGGGAGGAGTCGCTTAGTTGGTCCATAGCGCGGCACTGGAAATGCCGTGAGTAGCAATACTCACGCGGGTTCGAATCCCGCCTCCTCCGCACACATTTCTCTGCTACAATACTTCTACTGCCTGTATGTTTGAAAGTATCCTTATTCCGTTCACGGCTATTTTTCTCGCTGAACTGCTCGACAAAAGTCAGCTCTCGATTCTCCTGCTTGCTTCAAAAACAAAACAGTATTTTCAACTGCTGCTCGGTATTTTTTTGGCGTTCTTACTCGTTGATGGTCTGGCTATTTTCCTCGGGTCATACCTGACAGAGCTTATTCCCCTCTTCTGGCTCAGCATCATCTCAGGCAGTCTTTTTATCCTGTTCGGAGTAAAGTCATTGTTAGCAAAAGATGAGGAAAAACCGACAGTGGGGAAAATCAGTAATACCTTTCTCACGGCATTTTCCCTTATCTTCGTCTCAGAGTGGGGCGATAAAACACAGATCGCATCAGCACTTTTCGCAACACGTTATGACCCCTTCCCTGTGCTTCTCGGCGTTATGCTCGCCCTGATGCTCCTCGCGACCGGAACGGTTCTGTTGAGTAAAGTTCTGAGTCAGAATATCAAGCCGGGGATTATCAGTAAGGTAGCAGGTATCGTGTTTATTATGCTGGGAATTTCTTTTTTCTTTCTTAGCTAATGCGGAGGAGACAGGATTCGAACCTGCGCGAGCCGGGTTAACGGCTCAAGGGGTTAGCAACCCCTCGCAATGGGCCTCTATGCGACTCCTCCAAAATTAATAAGGGCTATGAACATCTGAGTCGTCCTGGCGAGGGCGACTCCTCCTTGATTAACCAATTGTAAACGAGAGCTCGCACTGACGAGTGCGACTCCTCCAAAATTAATTAGTGTTACTTTCTATGAATTCTTTTGCTTCTAACCATACTTTCTTCTCTGCAGGATACGTTAATTTTCTCTCAACTTCTTCTAATGGTAGCCAGAACACATCCAACATCTCCCAATCATGGTCTTTCGTATCACCTGAAACATATTCCATAACGAAAAACGTCACAGTTTTTTTACGCTTTTTCTCTTTCCACACGTACGTAAATGTGTACGGAGTAAGCTCATGAAGAATTTTTCCGGTGATACCAGTTTCTTCCTGAACTTCTCTTATCGCTGTCTCCTCTTTTTTCTCCCCATCTATGTGATCGCCGATAAGCCCTTTCGGAAACACGAAACCATAATGGCTGGAATGCTGTCCGATCAGAACATCTATTTCGTTTTTCCTTTTACGATAGACTATACCGCCTGCTGAGTACTCGATAATCATAGTTCTGTGCCCTCGGCGGGAATCGAACCCACAGCGGAGGATCCGGAATCCTCTGTTTTATCCATTAAACTACGAAGGCAGTGCGGAGGGAGGGAGATTCGAACTCCCGGTCCGGAAAAAACCGAACAGCGGTTTTCGAAACCGCCGCAATAGACCACTATGCGATCCCTCCTCGCTCAAAAAATGTTTTTCTCATTCGGATCGTCCTGATGAGGGAGATCCCTCCTCGATTACATGAGAATCAACCTCAGCCGTTCTGTAGTCATTATGAGCATCATGACTTTGTATGTACACCCGAGAAGATTCGAACTTCCGACCTCAACGTCCGCAACGTTGCGCTCTATCCAACTGAGCTACGGGTGCATATGCATCATACGTCTGATAAGCCCTCTACTGTCCAGTTTCAAAGAATAACTTTCACCGCACCGTACTATCCAACTGACCTGCCTGCCGTCAGGCAGGGCTACGGGTGCAAAAGTAGCCTGTGTATTTTATCGTATTCGTAGCTTTGAAGCAATCTAGGAGGGATTTTGCGCTTTCGCCCGCGGTACCTGGTCAAGCGGAAAGTTCTTTTCCAGCCAGTCACCTGACTTTTCGACAAACGTCGGTTTGACGTATTCCCGGAACGGAAGGTATGAAAGAAGAATAGAACGAATATGGTCTTTATTCATAGCTCCGAGAACGATAACTAACTCACCCGGAAAATACGCCTTTGTTCTGACATGCAATACATCGGCATTGTCTTTCCTCGTAAAGTAAAAATCATATAACTCCTGCCAAAGAAAGAAGTGATCCTCGACCAGGATTCCTTCTGTCGTGACTTTATAATGAAAGTTATGCGGTGGAACCGTTGCTAATGCGTAAGCGAGGAACACGAGTGAGGCTACTACCATCATCAGCATATACTGAGCAAACAGAAACAGAATAATCTCAATTGCCAGCATGATTAAAATAATGTTGATAAAATACTGCCTGCTCCGATGGACAAACGGCCGGCCGGGAGCCTGCCAGGACAAAAGCGTTTTAAGCTCAGAGGGATATTGTATAACAGAGTTCATGCCAGACGCCTGGGTCTGCTCAGAAGGAGATGGCACGACGGGGTTTTCATCCATACTGTTACTGTATCGGAATAGCTTCAATGAGTCAATATCGCATTGAGTAAATTAGCCTTATTTGCTATACTCTTCAAGCGAAGAGTACTCTGAAAAGTACTGCAAGTAATCTCAGGAGAGGTCGCCCTCATCAGGACGACCTTAATGATCGTTATAAAAAATCATGGAGAGGTCGCATAGTGGTCTAGTGCGGATGTCTTGAAAACATCTGAGGGTTCACGCCTTCCGCGAGTTCGAATCTCGCCCTCTCCGCTCTTTACTCTTTCTGTTAATACGTTTTACGAATGCAGCATTATTCCGTTATTTGCAGAGTTTGAGGATATCATTGATGTTGCCTGTTGCGACAGCGACGACTGAGTCAGCTCCCCCATAATAGCCAAACAGCTCTTCTCCCCGAAGGACTGACCCGCATGGAAAAACAACGTTATCGACCTGGCCTTCTTTTTCATACGTTTTCTTCGGCTCGAGTATCGGGTGTTCTGTTCTCCCGATAATTTTTGTCGGATCGTTCAAATCAAGAAGTACTGCCCCCAAACGGTAGTGATTATCCTCACCTATCCCGTGATACATAAGGAGCCATCCCTTCTCCGTTTCTTCCGGCGGTCCTGCGATGCCGATTTTTTTACTGTCCCATTTTCCCGGGCGTGACTGGAGCAGAATACTACCACCGAGGTACTGACCGTCATAAAAATGGAGATCCTTGACAAAATCAATCCAGATAAAGGTTTCCATTCGATGGAAGAACATGTACTGTCCGTTTACTTTTTTACTCAGAATACAGGCGTCTTTATCATCAATATCAGGGGGAGAGATTAATTTCGGAATTGCCCACTTCCATTTTTTATTCAGAAAATCCGAAACCGCGATGGAGGACATGGCAACACGCGGGACATTTTCTCCGTCATAGGCAGTGTAGCAGACATATATTCTGTCCCCTACTTTTGTTAATCTCGGATCTTCACACCCTGAGTAGTTACCGTCATTACTTTTCTCGAAAACCTCACGCGGAACATAGATCGGATGATCGAGCCGTTCTTCGATATGCAGACCGTCAAGACTTGATGCATAGCCAAAGACCGAGGTATTGTCATGTGACATCGCTCGATAGACGATGTGAAATTTCCCATCCAAGTATATGGCAGCCGGGTTAAACACATCTTTTGCTTCCCATGGGTGTTCAGGGATTCGCTCAAGAATCGGATTCTCATCGAACCGTTTTAACACGGCTGTTGATTCATCCCTGGCGGGATCTTTTTTCTCTGGAGAAAATTCGTCGAGTAAGTCCTGCAGATCACAAGTAGCCAAAGCACAACTCGTATCAGCTGCCCCGTAGTACACGTATAGTTCCCGTCCGTGAATCAACCCGCCTGACGGAAAAATAACATCAGGGACATGTCCGTAGAGCTCGTATTCTTTCGTCGGTGAGAGAAGTGGTTCTTCTATTCTGGAGAGTACCTGCTGAGGGTCATCGTCTTTCAACAGTGCTGCTTCAATGGTAAAGAATTTCTCCTCAGAATAGTAGTTCTTGATATAAGAATAGAGTAACAGCCAGCCTTTGTCTGTTTTTATCGGCGGAGCACCGATTTCAATCTGGTCTGACTCATTCCTCTGGAGCGGAATTGTATGATCATCAACATAGTTATACCAGCCAATCCAATACTCAGGTGACCAGATCTCCTCGATACTATCAAAGAACGCAACACCGATCTTCGAAGGAGGGATATCGGTGTTTGCCGTGAGAATTGCTGCATACTTGCCGTTTATTTTTTCCGGAAACAATGACATTGCTTTCGCGTTAAACGGTGTGACCAGGTGACGCTCTTCGATCGTTTTAAAATCCCGCGTGATCGCAACTGCGACTTTTATCCCCTCTGCTGAGAAAGGGAATGTTGAGAGTGCAGTGTAGAATATATAATACTTATCATCAATCTTTGTGATTCTCGGATCTTCACAGCCATAAACTTCCCAGTCTTCTTCAGGTTTAATCAGTTGCCGATGGTTCCCAAACGTAACTCCGTCAGGACTCTCAGCATAGCCGATCGTTGAAACTTCCAACTGATGTCCGTTTACGGTCTTCCTCCCGGATAGCGCACGATATACCATATGGAATGTTTCACCGTCTTTAATGACGCAGCCGTTAAACGCAGCTTCAGCTTCCCAAGCATTTTGACTGCTCGGGACGAGGATTGGGTTATGTTTACTTCGTTCCAGTGTTATCATACGTGAGCCAGGATACTATGGTGCGTTGCTGATGGAATATTTTTTACGGGACTGGTCGCTTTCAATTCTTCCAAAAACTCATCGAGATCTCGCGCAGCGACACAGACATATGAGTCCGCTCCTCCATAATAGACGTATAAATGATTTTTGACAACTACAGCGCCGCAAGGATACGCAACTCCTGCTTTAAAACCTTCATTTTCATACCATTCTGTCGGATGTAGCACCGGCATGTTTGAACGGTACAGCACACGCGTCGGATCTTCCAGATCCAGAAGCATCGCACCGATTTTATACTGCCTGTCATCTCGATCATCAACTGCATGGTAAATAAGAAGCCATCCGTCTTTGGTCTTTATCGGCGGCGGCCCTGCTCCTGCTTTCCTACTGTCCCATGAGTCCTCACGGGGAGCTATTTTAAATTCTCCTTTGAGGTATTTTTCTTTCTCAAACTCCAGATCATCGAGGAAATCAACGAGAATATTCGGAAAAATACGATGCAGCATCACATACTTCCCATTAACTTTTTCAGGAAATAGACAGGCATTTTTATCGACAATACCGGGCGGTGAGATGAGCTTGGGAACTGCCCACTTATCCCAGCGACGATTCAAAAAGTCCTCTGTAGAAATCGATGAGAGCGCAACCCGGGGATGATCCCGTCCGTTATATGCAACGTAGGTCAGGTAAAACGAGTCATCGAGCTTCGTGAGGCGAGGATCTTCACACCCACCCCATCCACCACCGGACATGAATTCAATGTTCGGATGATATGGGGCACCACCCGGTGTCTCAAAAGGCTGTGTCGGCCAATATACCGGCTCTTTTAAGCGCTCATCAATCGTCACGCCGTCACGGCTGGTCGCATATCCTAGTGTCGAAGTATTACTCTCACCCTGAGCCCGATACAGGAGGTGCACTTTTCCGTCTTCATAGACTGCTGCCGGGTTAAATGTAGACATGGATTCCCATCCATGCCGCATGGCAGGAGTGATAATCGGGTTTTCGATATGTTTTTTGAGGACAGGACGTTTTGAAGTAGCAGCAGTCAGATTAAAGACATCCTCAAAATCTGAGAATGCAACAGCGGTAACACTTTCTCCCTCTATGCCGAAGTAGAGAATAAACTTTTCTTTAAACTTCAGTGCTCCCATCGGGTATACCTGCTTTGTTCCCCATTCATCAGGCTGTCTCCAGATCGGTTTTTCCGATCTCCAAAGCATGTGTGCGGGATTTTCTTTATCAAACAATGCTGCACCGACGGTATACGTTTCATTTTCCCGTTTATACTGTTTAACAAAATAGATGAGTAGAATGCCCCGCTCCGTCTGCATGACAGTACCGACTTCAATCGGAAAATTATCAAAATGCTTTTTCCTCGGTGTCAGCAAAGGGGTTTTACTGACATGCCATGTTTTGAGGTCTTTTGAGCGGGCAAGTCGTATCTCACCTTCACCGGTGTAGGAAACGTACTGACCATCTTGCTTATAGTCAGGAATTACCATGGTCATATCATGAAGCGAGTGAACTGTCCCGATTTTTTTCCAGGTAATCCCGTCTTTAGACCTCGCAGCTGAGAGGTGCGGACCGTTATGCAGTACTTTGTAGAGCAGTACATATTCTTTTCCGAACGAACTAATACGAAAATCCCTCGCATAGGTGATTGCTTCCGACTCCCCTGAAGGATCAGTAAGCGTTGGTGTCTTACCTGAATCTCTAAAAGATAGTCCGTTTGTTGAAGAGCCGATATGAAACCTGTTATCAAACTTACCTGACACGTTTGAGTACAGGTATACTCGAGTGCGAGTAGCCATCACACCGAGGTCACGAGGATGTTTTTGGGCAGCAGTCTTTACCATAGTAATTCACTATCTATATCATATGTAAGAATGTCGTATGAAAGCAAGAGCTAATAATACTATATCCACTAAAATACGCACGCTTATGACAAATGAACGTGGTTTTGTTGTGTAAGAAAGTTTGGAGAGTAAGAGTAACCGTTAGTTGTTTACCGGGGTGACGGTAGTATTACCTGGACGAGCTGGCGTCGGTGTAAGTTGCGGAACTCGTGCATCAGGATTTCTCTGAACTGCTGACGGTGTCGCAACATCCTGTGGAGGTGTATCAAGATCTGACACATTGACATCCGGGATCGTCTCACCCAGAGCACTATCTGTTTCAGCTGCAGGAACTGCTGCTTTAATATCTTCAAGAAGCTCTGTTGCGGTTCTATAATCAGCACTATCCTGGTTCTGGCGAAGGAGCGCGACTGTCTGTTCAGCGACTAACTGTGCATTTCGCAGATCACCCTTTTCGCGAAGCGCAATAGCGAGGTTGTAGTAGGCATTCGCATAGTCAGGCTTCAGGTTTGCAGCATCGGTAAAGAAACGGATAGCAAGATCATAGTTCTCGATCTGGTAGTAGATACCACCGACATTAACGCGAAGGGCAGGGTTAAGCGGGTCGCGCTGAATAGCTCGTCCGTAGGCATCCAGAGCAAAGGTTAATGCGTTCTGTGATACACCGGTGATGTTTCGGTAGATTGAAGCAAGTACTTCCCAGTTTCTTGACGATCGAGGACTGAGCGCGACACTGACTCTTCCCTCATTAATAGACTGTGAGAGGAGTGTTTGAATCGTTTGTTTGTCCTGATCTGTGAGTGTTCCCTCAGGAGATGTTTCTGATGGACCTTTTTGGACAGCCAGTGCATTTGCAAGCGCGAAGTTCGTCTGTGCCAGATCAACACGATACAGATCAATATACGGGTTCAGTGTCTCAGCACGCTGCAGGTACTGATAGGTTAAGGTACCGTTCTGGTTAGCCTGAGAAAGTGCCTGTCTATGATAGTAGTCTGCCATGACAACATTGTATCCACGATAGACAAGCGGAACAGCAGCGATCAAGAAAAGTACGAAGAGGAAGACAGGCAGCAGATCAAATTGCCTATTCCCTGCTGTTGTTGCACGGAATCCGATTGACAGTTCGGTAACACGTTCTCTGATAGATTTCTGTGAGGCCATAAGTGCTGCCAAAAGGAAGAACGTGACGACGAGTGAGACGAGCGTTGTAGCATGGATGAAGAATAAGACAATGGTGAGAAGTCCGCTGAGTGCTAATGCTGAGATCATGACATGATTATTAGCATGTGAATCCTCAGATGCTTCGATGAAGACGTTTTTTCGACTGTTATTGATGATTGCGAGACTGAAAAGGATTGTTGTTAAGACACCGAGCAGTCCGAGTGTACCAAGGATCTGAAGGAACTCATTAAACGCTGTGTCGAATGAGAAGCTCCAGAAGTTCAGTTGGTTAAATTCGATTGGTTTGTATGCAGTGAAATTAAACAGGTATGTCGCAGGCCCTGTTCCGATTAAAGGAGCATCACGGAAAGCAGATGCTGAAACTTTCCAAGAAATATTTGCAGGCAACTGAATTTCCTGTGGGAAGTTCGCTTTCATTGCATAGATAGGATTCGCACCGCCCAGTGATACATGTGACAGAACAAGTGTTAGTACAGCTACAATAAGCGGGATTAAGAACAGGCTTAGTGTCTTTTTAATCTGTTGTGGTTTTGAGACTAAGAAGCAGAGTACAAATGCCAGTGCAAGCGCGATGTATGTCCAGAGCGAGCCAAGGAGAACAATTGTAATTCCGAAGAATGTCGCAACACCAAGAGCTGCAGGAAGGGGAAAGTTTTTGTTCGGATTAATAATAGACAGAAGCGGTAATGGTAAGAGCAAGAGCAAGAATGCAATCGTCGAGAAGGATGAGCCTGTCGGCGTGAAGTTCATTGCTCGAGCGAAGTCAAACGGCATGTAGAGGCCGAAGAATGACATGACACTGACCAATGCGACCAAAATTCCGCTAAAGTACAGTGAGTACAAGAACATTCGCACTTTGGCAATGGTGTTCAGATGTGAAACAGTGACAAAGTACAAAAGTATGTACGTCACCCACGAGATAGCCGAGCCATGAACCTTGGGGAAATTACCAAAAATAGCAGCATAACGCGAATCACTAAACCACATCGAAAGAAGGACAACGACTAGCAACGCTAGCAGAGGAATATCCAGAGGCGTTCTAGTAATCGTCACCTTTCCTTTTGCGATCCAAGAGAAGATCCAAAGACCAAACAGAAGCACTGTTGCCGCAACGAGAAAAATAAGCTTCGGCATTTCGAAGAATTCAGTTGTTTTGTTCAAGAAGAGTAGCGGAGTAAGCCCGGCAACCAAAAGGATGATTACCGTCATGGCGTTATCAATATAGGCAGCAACTTGATTTTTCATAAATATATCTGACACTCAATCTGTTATAAAGTATTGTAACCTGATTTGTAGTGCAAATGTTATTGATTAAATTAACTATAAATAAACGCAGAAGACTCGTCAATAGGGTAATTTACCTTATTATCCCTTGACAACACGTAAATAGCTTCAATATAATCCTTTTATGAACAACCCGCTTCCCTTCTCCCTCTTCCAATCCCGATTTGCGAACGACGACCTCTGCCTGGAAGAAATTAAAAAAAGCAAATTCCCAGACGGTATATTTTGTGACACGTGTAAGCGCTTTACAAAGCATTATCGCATAGCAAGTAGAACTGCCTATGCATGCAAGTTTTGCAGACGGCATGTCTATCCTTTAGCAGGAACGATCTTTGAGAAATCGACGACTTCGCTGAGACTCTGGCTCTATGCAATGTTTTTGATGACTCATACCAGAGCAAATATTACAATTAAGCAGCTTGAGCGAGAACTAGGTGTTACCTATAAAACCGCCTGGAGGATGTATCACAGCATTTACCGACTTATGGCACAGAATAAAGGCGATCTCCTGATCGATAAGTCAGAAAGTAAAATTCACAAATGGATGTTTTTAAACAAAATTGAATTTAAAGTCGTTCAAAAACAAGAGCAAGACGATGAAGCTAGCGGGTAGCTCGTTTTAAAAGCTCAAAAAAATTTTTCTTCACGTCTTCCCGGTTATTTTTCTCGACAATCTCTCTTATTTTTTGGTCTTTAATTGCCAGACGTTTTTTCTTCATAGCACGCTCATTCATGAAACGGTGGAATATCCTGAATCCAAAGTTCGGACTTATCGTTTGGGTTACCATAATTATAGTTGACAGTAATCTCCTCATTTATCGCGATATCTTTTATCGCTATAAAATCAATACGTTTATTTGCATAATCTTTCGTATATGTCCCATTGGGAGTATATGAATGATTGTACAGCGAACCAAATCCGAGGCAAATTCCTGCTCGGTGATATGTTTCATCATCCCCCCACATAAAATAGTAATTATGTAATATGGTTTGTCTTATGGTCGTAACCTGCACTTCCGGGATAAGAATGACCGGGCATCGTTCAATGATATCCCCTTCCTTGATAATCTGAGAAGAAAAAACACCAAGACCAGCATCTTTAATCTTCGATGGTGCTGTGTAGATTTTCGATGAAGGTACTATTTTCATAGAATTAAGCTTATTTCACCTTTCCCCAGCTAATCGTATTCCATAATCGCTCATGGAAAAAATACAGCAGTGTATTCATCACATTAACGAAAAAAGTAATACCAAGCGTAAGCTGTATCTCCCCGGTTAAGAGATAGGTAATGGTAAACGTGGAAATCAGAATGATTAACCGATAGGTTATTGTTTTGACAAGCGACCGCTTCGTGCGTTCTATGGATTTCATGTTACGATCAGTATAACAGCCACATTGTCATTTAGGAAACATATGGCATAATAAAATAACGTTACATACTATGGAAAATCTACCTGAAGAAAAGCCTACCCCGTTTCACGTACCTGAGTACGACGATGCGCTCCCTCTCGGGAAGTCACTTGCCATCGCAGGTGGTATCATCGGCTGTATCATCCTGGTCTTTGTTCTCGCCAGAACCTCAGGAGCTGCCTCTATCCAGCATCCGAAAGATGATATTGATTTTTCAAAAATGAACACACCACAAGGACACCAGGGACAGGTGGCAGG
>CAZOHC010000002.1:0-42410 GCA_964579845.1 uncultured Gammaproteobacteria bacterium
TATTTGGTGCTATATAAGTTCAAGATGAACTAGAATAGAAGCATTACAAACAGTTTAGCAAATAAGTAGTTTTGCCTCTGTAATGATATCAAATTAGCACTTTAGCTTCAATGAGGAAGCGCTTTTCATGGGGATTACATGTTGCCTGGGGTGGTGTTGTTCGGCATGCCGGTCGGCATCGCCTGTTGTGTCGTTGACGGTGTCATGGTTCCGGTCATCCCCGGCATCATACGCGATGAGCCTGTTGCATCATGCATCCCTTCCATCTCCATGGTATTCTCAGATGTTCCGGGAGCGCAGACAATGTTCTGCTCAACTTCTTCGGACACTGTGTACAGTGAGACATGATAATGCGGATCATTCATACCGACATGACCATCCTGAACGATACCGATGTTAACGTGATCGACCTCCATGCCCTCTGCAGCAAGATGGTTGAAATTATCGCCGTTGATAAGCTCTTCTCTCGGGATCATATATTTCACACCGATAACATCTCCTTCATGTACCATGTACACAGGTCCCATCGGGATGTTTTCAGGAAGAACGTAGAGTGCTCCGCTGTGATCAGCGCAAGCTTGGATTTGGACTGCTTCAGTCGGGAGTGTAAAACGTTCTTCTTCAGCAATGGTTACAGTTTGTTGCGGTGTCTGTGTCGCCGGTTTCGTGAACGGAGAGAATGAGGCGATCGCAAATCCTGCTGCGAGACTTACTAAAATACCGACAACAAGCAGTAACGGCCAGAGGAGTGATCGACGTGCTTTCGGTGTTTCAGGTGTCGGTGTTTCCGGCTGATTCATCTCAGGTGCAGTCGGAGGTACTTCCTGTGTGACAGGTGTTTCGGGCGTGTTTTCTGTTGGCGTCGTATCCATACCACATCCATTATGCACAGGAAAGAACAGATGTGTCAAGCGCGTTTGCTATTAAAAAAAAATGATTGCTATACTGGATAGAGGTATGTTAAAACTTCGGGGAAAATTACTGCTCTTTTTTATCACACTCTCTGCTATTCCCCTCATCATTATTAATCTCATTTGGTTTAATTCTGCCAGGAATGATATTCTGGCTGCCAATGCCAGACAGGTTCAGCTGGCATCTGACCGAGCAGAGGATGATGTTACCAACTACTTCACCACCAAGTTATTGAGTTTGATTATCCATTCGCAAACAGAGGCTGTCCTGTCAGGAAACCGCGAAGAGATACAGAAAGAACTATTAAACTTTCTTCAACAAGATAGTGATATTCGTACCTTATCACTGCTCAACAAAGACGGTCATGAGATCGTGAAAGTTAGCAGGAACGGTATCGCGTCAGAATCTGCTTTAGAAGATAGAAGCGACAGTGTCGAGTATAAAGTACCGACTTTTGTCGGTGGTGATCGTTATATCAGCCCTGTGTATATTGACCGTGAGGGTCATGCGATGGTCACCATCGCGATTCCTGTTACCACGACAGCGACACCCCGCAGTCTCCAGCGACTCTCAACATCAGCAATCGGCGCCTACAGACAGGAAAGTGAAATCTCAGGTGTTCTGGTTGAATCAATTCGCTTGACTGATCTCTGGACAGTCCTGAATGCAATTCAGGTCGGAAAAAATGGCTATACGCTTGTATTGGATGATAAAGGCAATGTACTAACCTCAGGAAATAAAACATTAATCGGTAAGAATTTGGTACATATCCCCTACATCACTTCATTTCTCCGTACGTTTACCGATAGCACTGAATCAGCAAAACCTGTTGCGCAGAGAGACAATGAAGCAGGCAACGCTTCTCTTATCTCTGAGAAAGTTATTCCGATGACCGGTTGGGGAGTTGTGGCGCAGGCGCCTGTTTCTGACACGTTATCTGAGATAAACAAAGTCGCTTTATTTGCCCTCATACTGTTTCTCATAACTATCGTACTTATAACTCTGATCAGTCTCTATCTTACAAATCTTATCGTCCGGCCGATTAAAGAGCTGGCAGTCGGTAGTAAGATTATCGGTGCAGGAAATTTCGACTACCATGTCTCGGTAAACAGCAAAGATGAAATCGAGGAACTGAGTAATGCCTTTAATAACATGGCTGTTAATCTGAGCGATATGTTCCGGGCATTAAATCGAAGTCATGTAAACATCTCAACTGAGCGTAATAAGCTCGCGTTTATTCTCTCAAGTATTACTGATGCATTACTCGTTGTTGATCTGCAAAAAAAGATCATTCTGTTTAATAAAGCTGCAGAACGGTTAACAGGATATAACGCGCAGGATGTCCTTCATCGGCATATCGATGAAATTATCAGCTTAACAGATGCTAACGGCAAACGACTTCCGGCATCTGTCTATGCACCGACACTGAGCGTAAAACGAGAGGGGATAGTTTTTCATGAAGACAGTGCCGAACTTACTGCATTGAACAATCGAAAGCGGCAGGTGACGATCTCAACCGGCGAGATTTTCGAGGGAGCGGATTCAAATATCGGATCAATTATTACTTTGCATGATATTACCAAGGAACAGGAACTGGAGAAGATGAAACTTGACTTTGTATCTCTTGCTGCACATGAACTTCGGACACCGTTAACGGCAATACGCGGGTACCTCTCAGTTATTTATAGTGAGATTAAATCGATGCTGAATGAAGAACAGATGACTTTTTTTCAACGTGTTGAAACATCGACGAATCAACTTCAGTTCCTCATCGAAAATCTGCTCGATGTCTCCAGAATCGAACGCGGTGCATTCAGTGTTACACTCGGCTCGATTGACTTAGCCCTACTCACGCAGGAAGTTACTGAACAACTGAAAGAAGAAGCAAAAGTAAAACACCTGACTCTTCATTTTATTCCTCCTGAGGGCCCGCTCCCTGCAGTCTCAGCTGATAAAATGAGAATCAGAGAAGTTCTGAATAATCTGATCGCGAATGCTATCCATTATACGGATAAAGGAGGTATTACGATTCGAATAGAGCGCCTCGGTAATGAAGTTATTACACATATCGCTGATACAGGTGTGGGTATACGCCAGGAAGAGATCGAACATCTTTTTACGAAGTTCTTCCGCGTCAAGGGTACACTGATACAAGGAACAAAAGGAACCGGTTTGGGCCTGTATATCTCAAAATCCATTATCGAGCAGCATCACGGTAAACTTTGGGTTAACTCTGAATACGGCAGAGGATCTGTCTTCAGTTTTTCATTGCCGATTGTCATGAACAGTTGATAGGTGCTTATAGAATAGATTTTATAAAAAAACATTGTTATACTGATATAAATGAATCCATCACTTCCGAAATCATTGTTACTTGTTGAAGATAGCATCCTTATTCGGGAACTATACGAACGACAGTTTTCGCTCTCAGGAGTCCGGGTGGATACGGCAGCAGGCGGTCAGGAAGGCCTGGAGAAAGCAAAATCAGGGACATATGACGTCATTCTCTTGGATATTATGATGCCTGATATTACCGGGCTTGAAGTTATGAAGACCTTAAAAAGTGATGAGTCTACCAAAAATATCCCGGTCATTTTTTTGACCAACATGGGACAAGACAGCGTTATCAAAGAGGGATTAGGGCTCGGTGCCATCGGATACCTCATAAAGTCTGCGTTTACCCCAGATCAACTGATTAAAGAAGTCGCTCTCCTTGTCTCACAACAAAATCCCATGCGACCACTGTAATCTGCTTATATCGACAGAGGAGCTGTCATCGTTTCCTGTCTGCTCACTGCTCTATTGATGACCTCACGGCTTTTATTCAAAATTTCGTTAACATTGGTTTTCATTTCTGATGTAAAGTTTCCGATTACTTTCTGTTGCATCGACTCAGGGAGAAAGGACGTAAGTCGATGCATCTCTCCTTTATGTCCGGCCAGAATAATTCCTTTAAGCGATTTGTTTCCGATAAAGGATTGTATTTTCTGTGCCAGATCATCGTAGTACCGTCGTTCGTGTTGTTGAATATGACGCTGAATACGGTCGTTTCTCTGTCCTCGAGGCGAGTTTACCCATCTTCCTTGGATATCCGGCGGAACTGCATCCTCGTCTTCTATTTCCTTCCGCTGTTCCAGCATTCCTGAGTTAAGAGTAATAAGCTGTGCTCTTTTTCGGTCAGCCAGTATGACCAGATACCGCTCCTCACCGTTCATCTGAATGAGTGGTTTTATGTAAGGACTATGATCAATGACGAGACAGTCCTGAATATCTATCGCTAGACGGATTTCTTCAAAGAGTGTTTCACCACCTGAAAAAACAGCTAGCGATTTGTCCTGCGTTCTCGGTCGATAGGTATCAAGGAATCCATCGATATAGGAAATATTCTGGAATACGCGCTCAAGTCCTTCGCCTGTTACTGTCTCGCCGATGAGCTGTCTGAAGTTATCTTTCAGAACTTCTGTATCGAATGCCTTTCCATGAGCGGGAAGTGAAAGATAGACCGAAAGTATCGGCGATGGTGAATCGTTATATGACAGAAGTCTCTGGAGTGATTTCTTCTGTGAGATCATACTGTCTACGCTACTTCTTTAAAGTGAAATAACGGTAAGAAGTCTATAACAGAATGGTAATGAAAATCGTTCGTATGATTGCTAATGTTGTGTTTTTCTGCTTATACTGAGAGTAGTGAATATCCAGACTATTACCCATAATGACTTCGTCTTCGTCGATGTTCATGATCCGAAGGAACTGGAGATAAAAACACTTAGACAGGAGTACGGATTTGATCAACTGCACCTTGAGGATTTTATTAACCAGGAGCAGATTCCGAAGGTCGAGTCAACCAAAGACTACACGCTCTTCGTGCTCGACTTCCCGTATGTCGAAGTCGGTGAAGATAGTGAGAAAAAACCGACCCAGAACGGCCATACGAATGAAAAGAAAAACCCGACGCTCACTGATTTCGTCATAAAACCGGTAACCGCACTTCCGGCACTCCCCTTTAACCAAGCGAAAAAGAAGAAAATTCGTACCGGGCACGTAAATTTCTTTGTCGGTAAAAACTATCTGGTCGTCCTCCATGATGAAAACACTCCTGTTATTGACGACTTTTTTGCAGAATGCCAAAAAACGCTTCAGAAGCGGGAGCAGGTCATGCATCGGGGATCGTTTTATCTCTTCTATACGATCGTCGATCTGCTCGTCAGCGCCAGCTTTACGACGGTAAAAGAACTGGCTGCAGTTATTGATAAGATTGATGTCAGACTTTTGCAGGATAACCCTCCGCAGACGATTGTCGAAGATATTGCCGTCGCCAGACGAAATATCGTCGTCTTCCGTTCCATGATGAAGCCTGCGGTTAATATCTTTAACGAGTTGGTAAACGGTGAGGTAGAAGGTGTCTCTCCTCCTCTTACAACTTCCTGGAGAAATATCAGGGACAGACTGAAGAAAATCACCTATCGGCTGGATGGAACACAGGATTTGATCGAGGGAATATCAAAAAGCCATGAATCCTTACTGACTGCACGAACCAATGAAATCGTGAAAGCACTGACGATATTTACGGCGGTCATGCTCCCATTGACGCTGATTGCGAGTATCTACGGCATGAATATTGTCGGACTTCCCTATGCTGAAGACCGGGAAGTGTTGAAAATGCTCGGGATGCTTATGGTAGGCATAGCAGGTCTGATGATGATTGGGTTTAAGCTTATAAAATGGTTATAGGTGGAGTTTTATACTTTGCAGACTGCAGATTGCAGATTAGGGTTCCTTCGGTTTTACATGCTTGGCTATCGGGAGGCTGAACGAGAACGTTGAACCTTTTCCGACTTCACTCTCGACCCAGACGGCTCCTTTGTTTCTTTTAATTATTTCTTTGACAATATAGAGTCCCATTCCCAGGCCGGGGAACGTTTTTCCTGAATTTCCGTTGATCTGGTAGAGCCGGTCAAAAACTTTCGCTTGTTGTTCTTTTGCGATTCCTACGCCTTGATCGATAACACTGACGATGACGGTTTGTTTCTTTCTCGTAACGGTGATACTAACAGGTGTCGTTTCCTCAGAGTATTTCAGGGCATTTGTGATGAGATTTGAAAGGACTTGGTAGATACGAAATTTATCCGCATAGACAGTATATGCTGTTGCTGCTTTGTAACGAATGATTCTATTTTTAGCGCCTCCTTGCATCTCGAAAACCGTTCGTTCGACCAGATCAGTGAGATTAAAAACCTCAGGTGACAATGTCAGCTTGCCGGTCTGCAATCGGGAAACATCAAGAAGGTCATTAACCAGTTTATTTAATCGTTCAGTTTGACCGGTAATTCTGCTGAGGACCTGCATCGTTTTCTTATCACCTTTCTTTTTAATCTGGTCTTGAAGCATTTCCATGTAGAGAAGCATACTTGTGAGCGGCGTTTTGAGTTCATGTGAGGCCATGTTGATAAAGTCATCTTTTCTCTCCTCGATCTCTTTCTGCTGTGTAATATCGTCGAAGATAGAGGCTGCTGCAATCATCTGACCCTTATGATTATGGATTGGTGAAGCAGTAACATAGATATGTCTTTTTTTATCTTTATTCCGTGATAGAATAATTTCCTTTCCTCGTGCCGGTTTTCCTGTGGTGAGCGTTTGTGATAGCGGCCATTGCTCAGGCTTAATCTGTTTCCCGTTGTAAAATGCCTCGACCATTTCGTGTTGTATCGGTTGTCTTTGAGATCGGGTGTTTCTCTCAAAAATTCGTTCAAGCTGCCTGTTCCCGAGTATGAGTTTCCCGTTAACATCAGCGATTGCAACGCCTACCGGCAATTGCTCAAGGATTGTTCGCAGCCTGTTTTTTTCATTTGCTTCTGCCTCAATGAGCGTATCGATTGTTTGTTTTAACCAGCCGATAATCCATGCAAGGAGGAGATAAAGGATTCCGAGAATAATCACTGCTTCTATGCCTGACCTGAGCTGATCACCTTCATAATTTCTGGTATAGATAAAATACGAATAATAAAGGATAGTCAACCACGTCGTGATAAAACCGCCCCTCACTCCTTCTCTGAATGAGAAATAAATTATCAAGACAATAAAGAGGAAGATAATATATGCCCCTGCAGCATCAGGGTTATTGAGAACACCGACGGTTATCCATTCAAATATAACTATTGCACAGAGTGTCGTTATCAGCGGAAAGAAAAATGAATACTGCCTATCCCCGAGATGAGTAATCGGGTTTAGGAATCGCAGAACGCGTTTCATACTTTGATTCAGCGTATTGTACCACTCGAAGCTCTCCGCTGCCACTACCCTTGCGACTTCATCAGGAATACGTCATACTATAGCGGTATGGATATCCTTGAAAGTCTGAAGGCACTTCTTGCAGGACTAATCGTCGGTGTTCTCTTCGCTGCGATAAAACTCCCAATACCTGCTCCGTCTGCTTTTATCGGTATCATCGGAATTATCGGCATTTATCTCGGCTTTGTGCTGTGGAATAAGTTTTTTTAAGCTCTATCCTCATTCTCACGATCATCATCACTACGTAGCGGTGCTGTCATCTGCTTCAAGTTTCCTTTGAGTTTCTGCATACCGCCTTTTACAGTCTCTCCTGTCTGCATATTCCCTTCTCCTCTCAATTCATCAATTTTTCCTTCAGCTTTTTGTTTCATCTCATCTAATTTTCCCATACGATCACCTCCTTTCTTCCTCTGTATCCTACATTGCTGACGCAAGGAGTACAGCATGGTTACGTAAGAGAGTCGTAATAGCGGTTGTGATTCCCACTTGATTTTCTGAGCGTGTGTTTGTATAGTAAAGACTCTATGGATGATAAAAATACTCCGGATGATGTCGTCATCACTGAAGAAGTTGTTGAAGTAACAGAAGCTACTGTTTCTCCATCCCCGACTACAGACGTTGATGTCCTCATGAGCCTTGAGGAAATGATTAAGAACAACATTGAAGGTATCGATCGGTTAAAACATGAAATAAAAACGCACCGTGAGATGTTTGAGGACACGTTTAATAATAACCCTACCTATCGTGAACACAGTGAAAAAGTAAAAGAAGTTAATAAAATTAAATCTCAGACGAGACAGCAGATTTTGAATCAGCCAAGTGTACTCCAGCTTGCGAATAAAATTAAAAGTGCCCGATCTGAGATCAAAGAACGCCAGGGTGCGCTTTCTGATTATCTGAAAGAATATCAGCGCATGACCGGTGCAACTGAAATCGAAGGACGCGACGGGAAAATCAGAGAGATTATTAATGATGCAAAATTAGTCGTCCGCTCCGATAAGAGTAAGTAACGCTACCGCTTTGCTTCCCCCAAACCTTCATCAGTTTCCTTTTTCACGATGACGAATTCTATCGCAAGCAACATGAGGATGTTAATAACGAGACCTACCAATGCGAGAAACTGCAGCATATAGAATAAGAAAAACTGCGTCAAAAAAATGGAGATCAAGATCGATATTCTGAAGTATCTGAGCGCTTTTAATCGGGAGCTACTGATTTCCAGTAACCCGATAAATGCGACGAGCGCCGCGAGTGCAGTTGAGAACAGCGTTCCGAAGCCGATAAAGGAGAGATTGATCATAAGATTTCCGGACGTGATAAAAAACATTGCGTAGAGGATACCGATAATACCGCCTGCTACTATGATACCGGCAATTTTATTGGCCTGACGAAGCAAATAGTACGAGATAAAGGCGATGATGACACCAAACAACAGAAACATGTATTTATTCAGCGCAGCGATAATAAAGAACGTAATGAGAAGCGAGACGACTGATTGGATGATGATAAATCCGATGACAAAAAGAAAAAACATCCTGTTCCGAGCAATAGATTCCACCAGATGAAACATCCGTTGTTTAAACCTGTTATAAACATCACTCCCCGGACGTTCGATCTGTGATGCCTCGAGTATTCGACGCAATGCGTGAACCATAGGGTTTCTTTGGTCGCTTGCGTTGAGGTATGCGAGTGCTTGTTGTTTCTCATTCATATCGAGGTCAGCGATGACGACTTCTTTGGTCAGCTCTATCGCGTTTACTAAGTATTCTTTTTTCGAGACAGATTTATACTTCGGCAAGAGTTCACCAAGGAGATAAATCATAATAAAGATGACATATATGAGTGCGATGGTCGGTTGAAAAAAATAGTCATTGTCTCGTGTTATGAACTTACCGAGTTCATCTATGAAAAAGCCGAAGCCGATCCCTCCTGTTATGGATGCGATATTCAGCGCTGTTCTGTTCAGGAAGGTAAACAGCATAAATATCGTCAACATCATCAACAGTCCGCCGTAGAGCATATGTGCGATGTGAAAATGCTCTCCGCCTACCTGGGGGAAACCCGTTACCTGGAGATAGAACCTGATCGAGAGGACAGTCGTAACTGCTGAGATAAGAAAATTCTCAACCAGTGTTGCAGCATAGAGGTTTCTGATGAAGTGTCTATTTTTAAAAAAATTCATGGTGATTGATTGTATCGCTCCGGGAACAAGCCTGTATCTTACTTTCTAGCTCCAAAAAAAAGTTTCTTTCGTTCTTTCCAGTATCTGTCTTGTCTGCAGAGAAAACGTTCATAATCAGGATCTGCCAAAACGTACTTTATCGCTTCCTCAAGAAAAATCGTATTTTGCGATCCTTTCACGAGGAGAATCGCTTCTTTCGGAAGATTCTTTTTCATGTAGTCACCGGCAGCTTTTGCATCAGGAAACCAGGTCACTTCTTTTATTTTTTTACTTCGTTTGAGTACAGGAAGGACATATGACTGAGTATGCTGACCGACGAGATACACATATTCAATCGCGCGCGGAATCTTCCCCGCAATATCTCTATGTGTCTCCTCCGCTTCTTCCCCCAGCTCCCTCATATCACCGAAAAGAAACGCTGTCGGTCTGTCAGTCTGTTTTTTGAGTTCATGGCTGAGGTCTAAAAATGCAGCAACAGCTGATGGTGAGGCATTATAAGAGGCATCGATAATCACACTCTTTTTTATACCTGGCAGAATACTGGATCGTCCTTTCGGTAGCGAAAAATTATCTTCAAATGCTTTTCGCATATGATGGATCGATAGTCCGAGCTGATAACCGGTTAGAAAAGCAGCAGCAATTACTTCCTGATATTCTTTCGGCAAGACATAACCTTCCAGAAATAAATCAATTTTTTCATGACTTATATCGCTCTGAATTAAAAATGAATAGTGTGTTCCTTTCAGCGTTGCCCTATATCCTCCGTATGATATATCATTCCGCAGGCTTTTTCCGAAAGAAAGCAGGGTGGTTTTTCTGTGGAGAATCAGATAATCATCAATTCGCTGTTTAATATACTGATCATCCGCATTATAGATACCCACTTTACAATCAGACTCGGTAATAATTTTGGTATCTTCTTCTGCAATTCTTTTTAGCAGATACGTTAATTTATCTTCACTTTTGAGGTTTTTTGCCCGTTTTTCTTTGAACGTTTTCTCAAACTGTTGCGTATGTGTTGCTGAGATATTAAGTGAGATAGCATAGTCAGGCTTGACGATCGTTAATAAATATCCCATGTTTTTCGGCGGATACGGATCATCAATACCCATCTCGATGATCAGATATTCAGTATGCCGCAGATGTAATAACCCCAGTGGAGCTTTAACGAGCATCTTCAACCATCCACGTATTGTAAAGTCTTCAGCAGTAATGCCCAGTATTCCGAGCGGAATGCCTGTCTCTGAATTTCCTGCGATTGCTTTCGTCGGTGCAACATCTTTCAGAATTGCATAGAGAGCGTTCCTGGTTGAAGATTTTCCGATGGAGCCTGCTATGCCTATGGTTATCGGTTTATGAAGAGCAAGTGCGAAAACTGCGAGTGCACGAAGGTACAGCAGTACCGGCCAGATGAGAAATTGTTTCATGGTGCTTCCTATTATAGTTGAAAACGCTGGTATTGACGAGCGATTCTCTAGAATACGACCTTAACAGTATGATCTGTTGTGCTCTGTATGACGAGGTCAGCGTCCTGTCTCTTCCCGGTAGGTGTGACGAAGGATAATCTGTAACTCCCCTCTGGCATCGAAAAACGAGCGTCTCCGTTTTCATCAGTTGTTTCGATGACATCATCCTGCACGAGAATCATCGTATTCTCAAGCACTTTGCCGTGCGTGTCAGTCGTATGAACGGTAATGCGGCCGGGGCGGTAATATTTTTTTATGATTGTTCCGACCGGTTTTAGTTCGCCTGAGTGATCAAGCAGTGCGGTGCTGCTTTCTGATAGCGTCCAGTAATTAACACCACCGATTTTTTTTCTTTGAAGAAACAGCTCCCATAAAAGCATATCGACAAATGCTGCCTGCTCTGCCGCATGCATCTCGCCGTTAATATCAGGAATCGGTGCGCCGAATTCACCGAGTATGATTGTCGCTTGATACGGCACATGGAAATAATCGATATACTCCCGCATGTCCTCAACTGTAGCGACATAGTGATCAAGCGTGACAACGCCGTTATGAGCATCAATCGTCGGCTTGTCCAGTACAGTTTTAGCCACACCGCCGCTCATTGATATCCAATCAGTCGTGACGTCTTTTTGTATCTCTGTGAAAGCCCGTTGTACCGCAGCTTGCTCGGCGACCAGATATTCTCTCATTTTCAGATCTTTTTCATGTCCCGGGAGCGACTTAAACGGTGCTCCGTTCTCAGGTTCCACATTCGCTGAAAAGATATCTCCATCTTCGAAAAGATCAGGGTTGGATCTGATAAATCGGATGGTTTGCTCAATATGTTCTTCAGGGGACATCTCTGTCGGGTAGTCAAACCACCCTTCCCAGGCTGACCAGTTCCCCCTGAACCAGACCGAGAGGTTATGCGCTCTGGCAGCATGTACCCACTGCGTTAGATACGGATAGAATTCTTCATCATACGGTGTTGCGATCGCGACACAGTCTGCTCCCATATCAGCAATCGTTCGCACCTGTTCAGCAATGATCTGCTCCGAAGTATCACTGCCCCCAAGCTCTCTGGCGCGGTCTCGGGAAACTTTCATCGTATCGATACACTGATGAGCAAATAACGAGTTTTTCTCAGTACGCTCTTCTGTCATAACTGTAATACCCGGACTCTCTGTTCTTGAGAAAAAGATAATGCCTGTTGTCACCAGGATGATGATGGCTGCTACAAGTAACTTAATTTTCATCTTCATAGGTAGTATATGTTGCTTTTTTCTTAAAAATCAGAATTTCCGGAGAAGTATACACTTTATTAAAGTATTTGTATAACCTTCCCTGAATAGCAGGATTGTCATGGATTGCTGACCAGACACTATCATCCTGTTGCATGACGATCCATGTTGCATACTTCTCCGGCTCAACCAGTGATTCGTCCCAGTATGGTTTGTTTCCTATATAGATAATGTTCTGCATCGGAATCGTGCTCCGGGTGACACTGATACTGCGAGCGAAGTCATCGATTAACACCAGTCCCCCGTCATAATTATCTGCCATCCAGTACTGTGCATTCACTTCCTTGGCTGAGGATAATCCGTTCACACCATCCTCATACGATATTATCTTTGAATATCCAGAAAGATACAAACCGAACTGTAAGATAAAGAGTGTCGTAATCACGGCTTTACTTTTCAGAGAAGCACGGAAAAAGAGGTATCCCAGGAAAAATGCGACGGCAGGCAGCACCATGAGTCCATACCGGACGTTAAACAGTCGCCACTCAAAAGAGGCCGGAGTTACATGAGGAATAAAAATAACTGATTGTCCCATATAGAGTGTTGCGACATAGAAAATAAACGGCACCATCATAATTATGGCTGCGAAGTACTGAAGTTTGCCTCGTTCAGTCAGCACGTACCGGATAAAGCCGACCAGTGCCATAAAATAGATAAAGACTCCTGTATTACTCATCCCGGTGACAAAATAGTAGATAAACGACTGGAACATGTCATGGTATGCAGGGAGCTCACCGCGAACATACCATGCTTCCTGCTGCGATTTTGCAGAAAACTGACTGTTCGTAAAATAGAACGGATCACCCAGAATCAGATAATCCCAGATCATCCAGATCGCGATTCCGAAGAACGCAGGGGTTGAGAAAAATACCATCCGTCCTGCCAGTCTTTTGAACGAGATTTTTTTCGGGAAATACAGGAGGAATAAAATAATGGCTTGAAATAACACTAAAAACCAACCGTCATATCGTGAGAGTGTCGCACAAAAGCCGAAAAATGCAGCTGCCATCAGCGAAAGAATCTCAGTATCTACTTTTATAAATCGAATAAAGTAGTAAGAAGAGAGAATAAAAAACATAAGAAGCGGCAACTCAGTCATCGGCGTTGCCTGCATGTATAAAATATTCGGATTCAGTGCGAAGACCAAAAACGCGAAGAATGATGCTGCTGCGTTTCGTGTCACGAAGTACGTGAGTTTATACAGATAGATACACGAGATGATAAAGCAAAGTCCTGACACAATCGCTCCTGCCAAGCCTGTTCTCCACCATGAGTCAAAGATGACGAACGGCACCATCATCAGATGGGGTAACGGTAACCAGATTCCGCCAAGCTGTGCCATACCGGGTGTTAAGCTATGTACGACACGTTTTGCAATATTCAGATGTGATTCAGCATCTCCGTATGCGACGATAGCATCAGCAAAGAAATAATGTGACATACTACTGATGCTTAATAGCAGTGAGATGAGAAAAACAAAAGAAAGCCATGGAATTGACTGTGATTTAATTTTTACCGCTGGTAGTGTAAAGCTAAACTTCATATGACCTCACCTTTCTGGCAAAATATATCACCATCAGAAATAGCAGAATAACAGTCGTGTAAAGGAGCAGATAGTACTGTGGGAGAGTGATGCTGCCAACAAAAAAACTGTTATACACATAACTGCTTGAGATGCCGTCGCGGAGGTAGTCAAGGTTCAGGAAAAAGCCATATTTCATTTTGAGGAAATCAGCTTCTACTTTCGGAGGCACTGCATTGGTTGTTAAGACGCCGATCAGCGAAATCGCTGCTGAGTATGAAAAAAGAATGAGTGTGATGATTTTGGCGATTAAAATGTTCTTGCTTTGTGACAGCCAAACTGCGATCAGCAGCGAGAGCACTGACATCGCGATAATCAGATACCGTGGCCCGAATGCCCAACCGCCCCACGGATCACCGAAGCTGGCGTATAAGAAGATGTTAAGTCCTGCGATAGTGAGCAAAATACCTCGCTTCATATCCATTCTGTTAAAGAGTGCGATCACGCCTCCAACTGCGAGTAAGAAGATCGGTGAGAACACCAGAATACCTTTGTCAGGTGCAACGGTCAACGTGTACAGGCCGAACATTAAGTTCTCCTCAGCGAAAAATGATGTCGTTGTTTTATCTTTCTCAATTTCTTTGAGTGTATCCTCTCCTCCCTCTCTTTCAAAAAGATTGAGCTCTCGAATAGTTTTGTATCCCGGAATGGTGCCGTGAAGACTTCGCCAATTACCGAGCTCCTGCTGGTTATACCAGAGATGTAATCCTGTTATGAAAAAGAACAGTATCGCAGTAAGTAAAAATGCAGGCTTGATCCCGACAGTCATTTTTCGCCGTATTTTCGAAAAGGTGACGGATGAGAAAAAAAAGTACACCATGATAGGCATCATGAACACCAGATTGGGATAATCAACGGTAAATGCTACGGCGTAGCTCAACCAGACATATGCTCCCCAGAGAAATCGCATCCTTCTGCCTTTTGAAAATCTCCAGACTGCATAAAATGAAGAGATAATCAAAAATGTCGAAACGTGATGCTGATACAAGGTCGTCGCATAACTCCATGAAGTTGATCCGAATGCAAAGATAACAGGGGCGATTAAGGAATTTGCTGTCGGAAGTTTGAATATATCTCGTCCGATTTTATACAGAAAAAACATACTGCCAAGTGCGAATAACGAAACAGTTGCAAAGCTGAAAACCTGCGTGAGTTGAAACACCCGTCCAAGCGTATACATCGGTACTGCGAGTACGGAAAGTCCCGGAGCAAAGAAACTATAAAATCGTCCGTCGACATAGCCGACATCAGGATAGACCACATCAGCCAAAGCTTGATCAAGGGAAAAACTATGATGTTCCGCAAAAGCATACGTATGAGCATATCTCCCTCGCTCCGGCGATAACTCAAACGGAAAGGTCGCTTGGTCCATCCTGCTCATCTCAGAAGGCCCCATGTTGCCCGGCACGCCTTTGAGTGTTGCTGCGTATAAAACGGCGCAGGTTAGAAAAAACAACGCGAGAACGATGATGGTAATGGTTTTATTTTTTTCTGACCGTATCTCATGTATTTTCGCGTTTTTGACAAAGACCAGCGTTTCAGGTTGAAAAAAGTCCTCATCAGGATCATGCTGGAGCGAAATCCATGAAATCAGCTGTTTCATTTTTTCTTTTATGTTCGGTAATTGTAATCTCATAAAATATTATAGGATATTATACTTGTTTTGAGGCTAATTATCAATCCTCACCCTCACGCTACTTCGTTATTTGAGGCAAAAGATAGTACTCCTGTAGTTCCGGTATTTCTGACGTAGAAAAGAGTAAAGGAACTTGCGATTGGTAATGATGGATCAGTTTTCTCTTCTTTTTTTTATCAAAAACAAACGGCACTGCTTTAACCGGACGAGGTTGGAGAGGATGTTCCCTGCTGTAATAAGGCTGATCATACCAAAAAACTGTTTTGGGCCTTTTCAGAGCTACTGTCTTGGTGACCACATGATCGACATGATTACCAATTCCGATCGGTGCGAAGAGTAGGGCATCAGTGGGAAGGATTTGATTAAGTTTACGTTTGATTCTTTTAATTCGCTGATGGTCCTCAGCATGGATTGTTCCTGTTGCAATATGAAATCTATACGTCGGATACAGGTGTGTGCATTCCGGGAGGACTTTTCCGAGCAGAGCAGTAATACCTCCTACTGACTCTTTTTTGCGGTAGAGTGCTTCTTTTTCTCCGAGTAACACAGTCTTAACACCGAGTGAACTGAAGGCTATGTTATCTTCTTCTTTTCGCTTACTATAGAGTAATGCAGCGTCAGATTCCTCACTGTCTTGTAATGCTTTTTTAGCGGATAATGTATATGGTGGTTTTCCTCCTTTGGTAAAAACTGTTATCACCGTAACATCGGTTTTATCTGCGAGAAAACTGATGAGTCCTCCACATGAAAGCGCCGCATCGTCAAAGTGCGGTGAGAGAAAGTAACACGGTGTTTTTTGAGCTATGATGTCATTAATAAATTTCTTCATGATAGTACTGACTTAATAAACGCTGTATACGCGTTCCCTGTCTGTGTCCAGGTGAACGTACGTGCAAAGGCTCGCCCTTTGTCTCCCAGTTGTTTTCCCAGTGATTTCGTCTGCAAAATACGCTCAATAGCACGTGCCATAGCGTCTGTATTACCTTGCTTCACCGAAAGGTGCGCATTTTTCGGTATCCATGACAGCCCCGGAAGTGAAAATGTGACGAGAGGGACTCCGGCTGCCAAAGCTTCAAGACTGACGATTGAGAATGTTTCAAATCGTGAAGTAATAACAACACAGGAAGCATTTTTAATGAGTGAATCTTTTGCTTTACCATCCACAGCCCCTCGGTAAATAACTCGTGTCGGGTCAGGAAGATTACGGATGAGTGATTGCAGTTTTCTGATTTGTTTTTCCTCACCTGAACCGGCGATAATCAGCGGGATCGGTTTTTTCAGTTTCAGTTTTGTATAAACAGTTAGGAGTAGATCCAGTCCTTTCTGGTCTACTTCTATCCGGCCGAGTGAGAGAATGTACGGTTCCTGTTTCGTTCGCTTGGCTGTATTCGTATTGACGCCATTTGGAATAGTTACAAACGTTGCGTTCGGATTTAAACGTTTAATGATCCGTGCGTCATGTTCAGTCGTTGTGATGATATATCGATACGTTCTCAAGCCGAGGGATTCAATTTTGTCAAACGGTAAGTGATATTTTCGCTTCATATCTTTTCCTGAAAGCATATGGCAGAGTCCGATCACAGGCTTTTTCGTCAGAAGCTGTAACATCCCTGTAGAGAACGGAGGAGTGAAATTCTCAATCCAGAGATCAAAATCCGATAACATCACCTGAAGCGGAAGGATCAACTGGTAGCTCAGTTGGCTTATCTTTGCTCCGCCATGGGACAATCCGATCCGTTTGTAATATACACCATCTATCTCTCCTGCAACTGCATTCGGGAAGTTCCCTGTGATAACTGTTACACGATAGTGCTTTGAGAGAAATTTCGCCGTTTCCTGTACCGCGCGCGCTCCCCCACCTCCGTAATAGGTGTTGCCGAGCGAGTCATAACTAGAGATGATAATATGCTTCTTCTTCATATCGTATTAAAGGAACAGTGAGTGTATTTTATTCAGGATATACGTTAGACGTGTGCGTTTCATAGGCTTTATGACTGACGGTTGGTACAGAGCTTCTGCCATAATAGTGGCAAACGCATTCGCACTGTTGTCCCAGCTGAATTTTTGAGCACGCAGAGTCGCTGCTTGTGAGAGTCTTTCTCGAAGCTGCTTGTTTTTGAGGACTAAAAGGATAGTCTGAGCAAAGCTGTCAGTATCGCCATACGGCAGGAGATATCCTGTTTTTTTATGCAGAATAGCATCTTTCAGCCCTGAAACGTCTGAGGCGATAACAGGTGTCCCTGATGCATTTGCTTCAATCGTCGTTATCCCCCAGCCTTCCCGCAGCGAAGGGTTCACAAAAACCCATGCTTTTTGCATAAGTTTTCGTTTCTCGTCATCGGTAATCCGGCCTGTGAACAGGATTTTTTGCTCCAGACCGAGTTTTTTTGTCAGTCTCACCAGGCGATCTTTATCCTCACCTGTCCCGGCTATAACGAATTTCGCAGTCGGCAGTTCGTAAAGTACCTGCTTTGCTGCCTGAATGAGAATATGGAGGCTCTTATATGTCTGCAACCTTCCTACATAGAGGACAAACGGCGTTTTGTCTTTCTCCCCTGGCTTATAGCGTGTCTTATCAATGCCGTTGTAGATGATGCGAGGTTCGATGTTCGTTAATTTATGCCTGAGAATCTCACGCTTTGATGAAGGAGAGACCGTGATGATTGGTATATTTCGGTAAACCAGTGGCATGAGTTTTGCCTCCATGAATGAGGCGATCTGTGCGAGAGGAAATGCTAAGTTCTTTATAAAAATCTCCTGATGGACATGATGAATAACGAGGAATGTCTTTTTTCTTGCATAGAGCGGTGTGAAAAACGGAATGCCGTTCTCACAGTCAATAATAATATCGTAGTTTCCTCTGAAGCGAACCAGGTAGTAGAGAAATGCCCAGAAATAAACGAAGTAAAATCCGCCTCGTCTGATAATCTGAATGCCGTCAACGACTTCATTCCGTTTGCTGTGCCCATCAGAACCGCAGAAAATAGTAACGCTCGCCCCGTTTTTAACCCACCGTTTTGCGAGTTCTCTGATGTATACTTCAGCTCCCCCTGCGTATACATGTTTCGTGTCTCGCCAGTTAAAGATAAGAATTCGTTTCCCTGTTCCGGTTGGTGCTACTTTTTTCGATTTTCGGAAGATATCCCACAGATCGATAAAGATCCTGAGAAAAAATTGAAAACTCTGCTTGGTAATAATGCGTGCTTTGCTCATACTGTTTCCTGCTAATTCTTAAAATAGGCAGGAGATACAGGCAGAGGCAGCGATGTTGATTGTGATCCTTTTTGAGCAGGCTGCATGTTCTTAAGATGCAGACCATGTCTTGTTTTGGACCAATAATGCGGTTTATAGATAATTTCGTAGAGAGCTTTCCAGGAAGCGACACTCATCGCGAGCCAGTAAAACGGTACGAGCAGAATGTAGGGAATAAGTTCTTCCTGCTCTCTTTTCGCGCAACCGATCATGTAGTAGTAGACGTAGAGGAAGTTTCCGACGATCAGTGAGAATACTCCCATATAGAATACCGGGGTAATATAGAGCGATTCGATAATCTCTCCGAGCCATGGTCTAAATAGGAAGTATGAAGCTGTAATCATCCACATCAGCGGATTGATAAAGAGTGAAAGGATCTTCCCACCGATTACGAACTGAAAAATAATAAAATGCGGTTCTTTCGTGTTGTTGAAGAAGGACGACGGATTACGCATATGAACCAGGTAGGTCTGAATGTACCCTTTAATCCATCGACTTCGCTGTTGGTACCAGTTTTTAAGGTCACTATTTGCTTCCTCAAGCGTTGTGGAGTCAAACATTGCGGTATAGTAGCCCTTTTTCGTGAGCCGAGTACCCAGATCACAGTCTTCGGTCACATTAAAAGCATCCCATCCGTTCAGTTCGAGCAGATCTTTTGCTCTGAAGTGATTCGAGGTTCCACCGAGCGGAATCGGTGCTTTAATTGATTGCAAGCCCGTAAGAACCATATCAAACCAGAGCGAGTACTCAGCTGTAAATAATCTCGTCAACATATTCTGCTCAGGGTTATAGAAATTAAGCTTTGCCTGGATGCAGACGGTGCGTTTTCCCGCCTTACGGAAGCTGAGAACTGACTTTTTGAGCTGCAGCGGATCAGGGATATCTTCAGCATCATAGATGACGACGTATTCACCTGTTGCCTTGGTTAGACCATAATTCAGTGCTTTCGGTTTGGTTTTCGGCTGTGAGTCAGGCACGATGATCGTGTCAAAGTATGATGGCAGTGTCATCTTCTGTACTTCTCGTACTGTCTCTTTGTCATCCTCTTCAAGCAGCAGCATGACCTGCAGTTTTTCTTTCGGATAATCGAGTCTACTCATGGCTGATATGAACTGTGGGAGCACTTCCCATTCTTTATACAGCGGACAGAATACCGTATATTTTGGCCATGCATACTCAGGAATTGCATCGATTTCACGGTCTGTTACCTTAATCTCAGGATTTTTCGTGAAGCTTCGATGAATCAAAAAGAGGTTAAAGAGAAGGTCGATGAAATACAGCGTTGTTAAAATAGATACCACCAGAATAATCGTAACGTGCCAGTTGATGAGAAAACCGATGAGAAGCATCGCACCGAGACCGATAAAGATATTTCTCTGTGTAGGCGTGATACTGATAAGTGCGCTTTCAGCGTGTGGTAGTTTTGTAAAAGAAGTAAATTGCTTACCGTTGTAGGTAAATGATCCATCAGAGTTATTTCGAATAGGTTTTGTTTGATTGACAGGGCTCAGCTTCAGTTTTACGGCATTTATTCCGACCTCAAATGACGCAGGAATGCTGTTTATCTTGGCAGTTCCGCTTTTCCGCGGGGAAAAAATTATGGGGTGACTGCCGATACGAAACCCTTGAGCTCGTGCTTTAACGAGCAACTCAAGGTCAAATGTCCAGGGAGACGGTCTGAGCGAGACAGCTGTGATAACGTTCTTTCGAAATACCTTCAGTCCGGACTGGACATCAACTTCTAATCCATGCATCAGCTTGCCGAAAAGAAATCGAAACGATTTACTAATAATTTTTCTCGTGACTTCTCCGTTATACTGCTTTCTGTCAGCAACCACGATATCGTCGCCACTCATGATTTTTTTCATCATTTCAGGAATTACCTCAGGCGGATACTGCAAATCAGCATCAATAATACAGAAGAGGTCATTTCTGGCGATATCAAAACCTTCGAGGAGTGAATATGCTTTGCCCGGGTTGCCTTTTTTAGGATATGTTGTGACAGGGAATTTTTTCGAGAGCTGTTTCAGGACATGCACGGTTTTATCAGTTGAATGATCATCGATGACGATTACTTCGTACCTGTATCCGTTCAGAGCGTGATGGATTCTTTCCAGCAGTACAGAAACATTTTTTTCTTCGTTTAATGTCGGAATAATGATAGATATCGGTTGCATAGGTTTCATGCTGTTTCTCTCACAAAAAACCCAATACGTGGCAGACGGATTTATGTCTGATAGTATTGGGCAGATACAACCCTCTATCTATACCATAAAAACAGGAGCTTGTAAAGATTTAATGATGTTTTTCTGTCGTAGAAAAAGGCCTATAATATAGTATTTATGAGGTGTTCTTCGTGGGTAAGTTCAGCAATAGCTAGGCAGGGTTTGCAGGAAATACTCTCTCGGTTATTTCGTCTCAGTAAAAACGTAGTGAAACCCGAAGATGAGTACCAGGGCAAACAAGAACGGTATCAACATATATACATTAGAACATACCGGAAAATAAAATGCAACCACAGCATTATGAGAGATGTGTAAAAGTCATGTATGAATACTGTATGAGAATCACCTGAGCTTGCATATGTCGTTATGAAGATATAGACTGCAAATCGTGGAATTTCATCTGAAAACTGCCATATTTATTACTGATCTACTTGAAAATCGATTCAGATTTTTTCATATGAAGTTTGGCCTTGATCCGATCTTGGGTCTTTTTCCAGGGCTAGGAGATGTTATCGGGTTAGTGCTCTCGCTTTACCTTATCTGGATTGCATCCAGAATGCATGTTCCTGAACAGAAAATCAAGCTCATGCTGAGGAATGTGTTGGTGGATTTTGCAATCGGAGTCGTTCCTTTTGTCGGTGCAGTAGGAGACTTCTTTTTTCGCGCAAATGCCAAAAATCTTCAGATCCTCAAAGAGCATCGCGTTCTCGTCCGTGAAGCGGTCGTACTACCGTAAATTGGTACGTGAATTCGTGATTATCTCACCTCTTATTCTGACGTGTTGACATCGTTATCAGGTCTTATGTAAGATATTTGTAAGTACTTCAAACGAACGAACTTACTGATACTATGCTCGTGCCTGTCATATCATTTCTCGCTACGTTTATTCTTGGTTACGCACTATCGCTTTATATTTCAAGACCGATTGAGAAAAACGGTCGTCGCTGTCCGAATAGACTCCCCTCGTTTCGAATAAAAAATATTGAAATCCTTCCGAACCTACGTATACATATCGGATCGAAGACATACTGGCTCCATCATTGGTTCTATCTCACTGTTATAACGCTTGGACTATTTGTAGCTGTTGATAGCTTTGCTCACCTGCTTCCGGTGAAAGGCGCTGCAATCGGAGGAATCTTCCAGGGACTTCGTTATCCTGATCGATTTAAATTCCGCCACCCGAGGCTTCAGACCTAGTGCACATTGCGGATGATTTGTCTCATTTTACATTTTCCGCATGCTCCTCTGCCTTTTACCACTTGACAACTTTTCATATGCTTTGATACTATCCAGACGATTTCACTGCCTATGAAAAACTATGTCAAACCAGATAACACTTCCACAAAAATCAACGACCTCAGTCGCTGTGATCGAGACGACTCGTGAGTCAGTCGCGTCTTTCATTAAAAAACTTCATGTCTTCTTTAACACGTTTGCTTCAGACCAGGTCGGTGGCGGCAAAAAAACAGCACAAGTTCTCACAAAGTTAAAAAGAAATCTTAACTTTAAAAAGAATAAATTTTTCTTTATACCGCTCGCAATCATCGTTATCCTCCTTATCGTCGGTGTCACGACTATGATCAGGACAGGCACTACTTCACCCAAAGAAGCAATTGCAGGAGCGACTGATTCCCGCGTTGCATTGAAGCCTGCGCTTGCGACGCAGACGATTAATAAAACGTTTTCGTTTCCGCTTCAGGATGCTGATGGAAAAGAAGTCAGTAAGATAAAGTATACGATTGAGAAAGCTGATCTGCAGAGCGAGATTATTGTCAAAGGACAGAAAGCGACATCTGTGAAAGGTCGGGCATTTTTAATCATTTCGCTTAAGATCCAGAACGACTATAATGCACCTGTTCAGATAAATGCACGTGATTATGTCAGACTGATCGTGAACGGAAAAACGGATGAGAAATTAGCACCTGACATTCATAACGATCCTGTCGAAGTGCAGGCAATTTCAACGAAACAGACACGACTCGGATTCCCGGTAGATACTGATACGGAAAAACTCGTTCTGCAGGTCGGCGAGATTAACGGAGACAAACAGGATATTACACTCGATCTGAAATAGTATTCAGAAACTCATCGGTCAGTCACGGTACGTCTATTCATATCAACATAGCAATTATGGATTACTCAACAAAAAAAATTAATGAAACACTGGTACTTGAAATCGTTGACGCGTTGAAAAATATTCGGGGTTGGGGTAGTGTAGAGATTTTCGTCCAGGATTATAAAGTAGTCCAGATAACTGAAAGAAATATTAAGAAAACAACAAACCCTGACATGGTAAGAAGAACTGTCAAACTTGGGTCTTGACAAGACAGCTGACATTTCATATAGTTAGCTCGTCACCACAACCAAGGTGACACAACAACTTTGCTGACCGCTCTCGGAGGCATCCTAATTTATAACAGGATGCCTTTTTTTGTTGTCAGTATTGATAAAAACTTAAACACTATGACTAACGCAACTTTCATAACAAGTACCAAAAGAACGGAAACGTCTCCGTCCATTCGATAATGGAAAGAGAGGTTTCCGTTTTTGTTCAAACATTGTTTGAAAAAGCGGATGGAAGTGCCTCGCTATAGCGGGGATCATAGAAAAAAAGGAGGTGAAAAATATAATGACAAACTTACAAAGAAAATTTACAACAGCTTTAGCAACAGGAGCAGTCTTAGCTAACGCTATTGCCCCAGCGGCTTTTGCTAGTACTGATCTTAGTGTTGTCGGCAACGGCAGTCACTCAGACAGTGATATCAGAGTCGAACGGGAAAACGAAACAAACGTAAATCAGGATAACCGCGCTAACGTTGATAACGTTATCAAAATTAACGCATCAACAGGCGGAAACAACACCAGCGATAACACAGGAGGAGACGTCCGCGTCGATACCGGTAGAGTTAAATCTGACGTAACTGTAATCAATCAGTTAAACAGAAATCACGCTGTTGTTGATACCTGCAACGGTTGTGATCAGGATGTGACCGCAAAAATCGGCGGAAACGGAACTGATTCATGGAATGACATTGATCTCGAAACCGAGAACGAAGTCAGACTCAATCAGGATAACCGTGCATACGTAGACAACAATGTCAACGTAAACGCTGATTCCGGAAGAAACTATGCAAAAGATAACACAGGAGGAGACGTCCGCGTTGATACCGGTGATATCAAAACTAAAGTTCAACTCCTTACCGCAGCTAACGTCAACAGTGCTCGCATTGGTGGCCACGGCTCAGAAGGTGGAGAAATTAGTGCACGTATCTTAGGAAACGGTTCACACAGTGACAACGAAATCGACCTGGAATTCGAAAACGAAATTGACCTGGATCAGGACAATTACGCAAACATCGATAACAGAGTTGATGTTGACGCTGACTCAGGTTGGAACAATGTTTCAGACAACACAGGCGGCGAGACTTATCTCTACACCGGTGATGTTGAAGCAGAATTATTCGTTGACAACATGGTTAACTTTAACGCAGCTAACGTCGAAGATTGCTGCTTTGAAGACTTAACAGCTAAAGTTGCTGGCAACGGTACCGATTCTGAGAACGAAATCGAATATGAAGTTGAGAACGAATTAGAATCCGATCAGGATAACAATTCAGATCTCGACAACAGACTCTATGTCGACGGTTACACCGGAGACAATGATGTCAACGATAACACTGGCGCATACGACGAACTCAGTGATCCACGCGTTGAGACAGGTAACTCTGTCGCATCTGCATACGTTCACAATGACGGAGGCGTAAACATGTTCGGTGATGTCGACTTCGAATTCGACTTTAATGATCTGATGGAATGGTTCTATTCCTTCGGTAACTAACTTTACTCTTCGTGGGGTGCTTACTGAGCACTTCCGGTAAGTCCCCACGAAAGTAAATATATAAATAAGAAGCAAGTAGAAAGTATAAAGGATAAGGAAGCAATAAAACAATTTAACAATAACAATTATTTAAACATATGAAACAACAATTACATAAACTATTAACAGCAATCGTTATCGGTGCGGTAATCATGCAGAGTGCACTCGCTCCTGTCATGGTCTATGCAGAAGAAGTCTCAGTAACACCGACGCCATCGACTGAGCAGCAGACACAGACACAATCAGAACCTGAGGTGACACCTCCTGTATCAGGTCCGACAGTAACACCGACTCAAAGTCAGCAAGAGACACCTGAAGCTCCGACACCAACACCGACTTTAACCAAAGAACAGATTCGTGAGAAGGAACGCGCAGAACGACGTGCTCAGCTCGCTGAGGAAGATATTGAAGAAGGAAACGCAAAACGTTCCCAGAGTGAAACGAGTGCCGCAAAAGTCGGTGTGAATCCTGTGACCCCTACCCCGACGCAGGCACCTAAAGCAACCAATACTGCAGGGACAGGCGGTAATGTCGGTAATTCATCGATCGCAACAGGTAATGCAACAAACGGTGCGACAATCGTGAACGGTGCGAACAATAATACATCACAGACAGGTGTTAACGGCTCAGGAACAGGTGCAACGGTTGCTAACAATGGGAACGGCACCGGTTCAAACAACAACGGTTCAGCAACTCTCTCAAACAACAATAATACGAATCAGAACAACACGGCAGTAATTAATACTGACCTCCAAGGTGCGACTGTTACCGGTGATAATTCACTCTCAAACAATGTCGGTGACTCCAGAATCGACACCGGTGATGCGAACACTTCAGGAACGATCATCACGACTGTGAACACGAACGCACAGGGCATTATGGTCTCAGAATTCAACGTCGTCGATGACCAGGTCGGTGATATTATCCTCGACTTTGCAGCAAACTGCATCCAGGGCTGCGGTACACCGGGTACTGCGATCAACGGAGGCAACGGCTCAGACAGTACGAATACTGCGTCAATCGACACGACGAATACTGATACTACCTTTCAGAACAATGATGCAACCGTCGGAAACAGTATGGTACTCACCGCTGACTCAGGGAACAACATCGCAAGCGGTAACACCGGCGGTGACACGACGATTATGACGGGTGATGCGAACATCGCAGCAAACGCAGTAACTTTCGCGAACAATAATATCGCAGGTAATGTCGTCATCGGTAACGTCAATATATTCGGTGACCTGATCGGTGATATCATCCTTACTGAGGAAGAACTGGCACGCTACGGTGTTACGACAACTGCTACGAACACAGGAAACGGTTCAGGATCTGATAACACATCATCAATCGATTCATCAAACACGAACAACACGTTCCAGGAAAATGACGCGAATATCATGAATACGATCGTCTACGATGCGAACACCGGTGATAACCACGCAAGCGGCAACACCGGCGGTAACTCGACAATCGAAACGGGAAATACCAATCTGGTCGCAAATGTCCTGAACATCGCAAATACGAATGTCGCAGGCGGTAACATGTGGCTCGTCATTGTCAACGAGGCCGGTAAATGGGTCGGAAAGCTCATGGGAGCACCTGAAGGATCTCAGTTCGCAGGCTCAGCAGAATTCGAGTTCGAGATCGGCGAGAACGGTGAGGTCACGGCATCAAATCATGGCAACGGCGCAGACAGTACGAATAATGCATCAGTCAACGAGAACAATAGTTCAACGACCGAACAGAATAATACGGCAAACATCGAGAACGTCCTTGACCTCTCAGGGAACACCGGCGGTAATGAAACCAGTAATAATACAGGCGGCGACTCAAAAATCATCACCGGGGATGTGAACATCGTTGCGAACATCGTTAACTTCGTGAACAATAATATATCAGGCGACGGTGTACTCTTCGTCACTGTTGTTAACGTCTTCGGAACATGGATGGGTGACTTCATCGCTCCGGGACAAGAAAAAGCTCCGAAAAACACGGAAACCGCAACCGGTACGAATAATCAGAATCATGATAACAATGACTCACGTGACAATGGTACAGAGATCGTCGTTAATAAATCAACGAAATCAGAAAACTCACAGAGCATGAGAACATCTACACCTGAAGGAGTGATCACATCACGATCAGAGTTCCGAACGAGAACAGACGAGCATTCACGAGTACTCGCAGCAGCGACAACGACAACAACTCTTGAGACAGGTGACACTGCATCACTCGTCAAAGGTTCACACTACGAACGCAACGCATCTGAAGCATTGACACAGAAAATGACCGTAAACCTGGCATGGATCGTTGCCCTGCTTCCTATCGCCGGACTGATCTTTCTTATGAAAAAAGTTTCGACAAAACTTCTGCTCAAAAAATCATAAACAATTTCTTGCCAAAACTTCTGCCCACAGTGACTCAGAAATGAACTGTCTGTAGTCCGAACTATAATTCTATGCACTCATTATCATTACAATTAAAATCAGCGACAATTTTCAGTATGATTCTTCTTGCTGCGAGTCCTGTGATTACGCACCGTGCGTTCGCTGTCGAGCTAAGTGTTACCGGTAACGGCGAAGGATCAGTAAATGAAGCAAATGTTTCAAACGCTTCAACGACGCAGGTAACGTCAAACAATACTGCTGAAGTTAACAATGATATTCAGATTAACGCTAACACAGGTAATAACTCAGCTTCAGGAAATAACGGTGAGGCAACACAGGTTACAACCGGTGATGTCGTGACTGAGACGACTGTCGTGAACGAGATGAATAAAACAGTTGTCGAGCAGCAGCCATGCTGCAGTCAGTCAGGCGTTATCACTGTCATCTCAAATAACGGCAGTAACTCAAAAAATACTGCGCAGACAACGAACACAAACAACACACATGTTACGGTAAACCAGCATGCTCAGATTACGAATAACGTGAAAGGTACAGGCAATACCGGTGGAAATACTGCGAATAATAACGCAGGAAATGTCAGTATTAAAACTGGCAATATAACTGTTAAAGACAGTATCTATAACACCATGGTGAACAGAGCGCGGGTCAGTGTGAACCAGCCAACGTCAGGCGGTACACTCGCAACTGTTATCGGTAACGGAACGGACACGACCAATACCATCAACTTCCTGACAAATAATGCACAGACAGTGGTTATCAACAACTATGCAGATATCTTTAATAATGTTATCTATGATCTCTCAACCGGCAATAATCATGCAAACGATAACACCGGTAATGTCTCAATCGAGACAGGAGACATCGATGTTACGGTTGAGATTGTTAATGACGTCAACAAATCAGAGGTAGAAGTGAAATGTGATGACTGCCGGGAAAAACCTGAAAAACCGACACCGACACCACCTGCTGACAAAGTGACACCTACTCCTCCATCACCAGAAAAACCTACGTCACACGGCGGGAACGGCGGTGAGGTAGCATCTGTTTCAGTCGGAAAAGAACTTCCGGTAACAGGGATGAATTGGCTGTTACTCGCAATTATCGGTAACGTAATGATGCTTTTCCTCGGTATGATACTAAGACTACGCTCCGGAAACGCTCCGGGAGCTGTAGCACTCTAAGAAGAAGCGGTCTCAGGACCGCTTTTTTATTGCAGAGATTTGATTCCTATAGTAAAATGCTCGATATGAGATTCATAACCATCAAAAACCTCGGTACGCTGCTCGTTATACTTTCACTCGGATTTTTCCTCGTGCTTGGGTTCCCTCTCCTTCGCATGTATCTTTTCCCACCTGATGTTGTCATGACAAATACCCCGTCAGAACAGTTTACACTCACCATACCGAAAATCAGTGCCCAAGCACCGGTTATTCCGATGGTTGATCCGTGGGATAGGAAAACGTATAACGAAGCGCTCAAGTACGGCGTTGCACATGCTGAAGGCACAGGGTTACCTGGAGACGGGAAGACGATATTTCTATTCGCACATTCCACTGGTTCTCCCTGGGAGCAGCTCTACTACAATACGATATTTCTCAGACTGGGAGAACTACGACCGGGAGACGAGATAACGATCGATCTCGCAAAAAAACGCTATCAGTACAGAGTCACGGAATTAAAAGAAGTATGGCCGAATGAGATCAAATATCTTCAAGAAACGAATAAAAACCAACTTATTTTACAGACATGTACTCCGATAGGAACTGCACTGAAGCGTTTATTGGTATTTGCAGAGCCGATCTGAGATTACTGCAGTCTGAGAACAAGCATCAGAATAACGAGTGCGAGTGCTAACAGAACTGAGTAACTCACTAAATTATGGACAGGTTCTTCAAGTTTTTTATGCACGACATAATGATTTGATTTCTTTGCGGTTGTTTTCTTTGTGCGGGCAGCTTTTTTTGCCATAGTTTATTCACCACCTTCCTCTGGTAGGTTACCGATAGGATGCAGAAAAATAGCATCTCCTTCTATAGTGATTTAAACCAAAATATTTGTCAATACTTGAGATTGATTCGTGTGTGGTCAGTGTGGAAGTACGTTTATCAGTTGCGCTGCTCGTATCGTGAAGCGGGTATGGGCAAACGGCAGTTGACGAATGACGAAAGTGACCATTACGAGTCATGCTTCGAACCGTGAGACGGAAACTGAAAAAATTACTCTCTTGTGAAGAAGGAACGGAGGATCTCAAAAAAGTTTCCGATTTTATCGAGTAGTGTCTCGTCAGTAATAGTATGCTCCTCGACAGCATTTTTTACTTTTTTCTCGACGTCATCGATCTGTTGCCGATCGTTTTTATCTATCTCACGTTCTTGGTCATTATTATTTACTTTATCTGTATCGTCTTTCGAATTAGCTGCAGAATTTTCTGAGCCGTAGGTGACGACCGGGCTTGTGTTTCCTTCTTTTTTGACAGTGATATCCATATTCCCGGTTTTTTCTTCATCGACGACGACTTCACCATCTATGATGACTGTTGTTTTACTTGATGTGTCGTTTACTTCACTGTTTGTTGTGCTGCTCGACTGAACAGAAACCGTACTTGAGCTGTTTCCGCCTTGATTAGAAATAGTGATGGAAGTCTCAGCGGCAACAGACGGAACAATGAGGAGAGAAATGAGGATCAGCGTTATGAATGCGTATCGTCTTTTCATACTACTATAGTATACATATTTCGTGACAAAATTGTGTAAGAAAACGAGCTTATAACCAGCGAAAAGTCCTGCGTGGTAATTGCTTACCGGCAGGACTTTTCTTTGCTTCACCCGGATGCTATCAGATGAAGCTGAGATAGTTCGAAGAACCTGAATTATGCACATTCACGTTACTTCGTACATTACCCGTGCGAATGTATACCGCACCGTTCGATTTTTTGTGATATGGATTCCATTTTATGGAAGTATTTTTTACGTAGTCCTTTCGGTCTTTCGTATCACAAAAGTCGTAGTCTCGGTTTTTCTCATATTTCGCGTAGGTTACACGTGCGTATTTCTTTCCTTGATCATATTTCTTCGCATGATCACGAACTTTTTTCATATCTTTTTTGTCATCGTGGTCTTTTTTCCATGTGTGATGACTGACATGTTTTTTCTTATCGTAATCACCGTCTTTTTTATAATCCGCATGATAATACACCTTTGCAGGTACATAAATCACGACAGGTTTATACGTCACTTTGTCGAAATAACAGTCATGTTTCTCATGATCCTTCTTATCATGATGATGTTTTGAGAAGTCATAATAGTCTTTATGATCTTGCTCTTTTTTCTCATGATCTCTGTGTTTCAGGTCATTCGTGCACTGCTCATGACGGCTGAGATCTTTCTTATGATCTTTCCCATAATCCCGATCAACATGGTACTTTATGTACTTCACGTCAGGATAGTTAGCCTTTCGGTCATGGTGATCTCGATCTTTATGGTATTTTTTCATCTCATGATCACGGTCTTTCTTCTGCCAATCATAGCTGATGTACGTTTTCTTTTCTTGTTTCTCATCACGCCAATCAACGTACTTTTTCTCATGATCATAATCTTTCTTGTCCCAATCATAGCTCACTTTCACTTTCTCATGATGATCATACTTTTTCTCATCATCGCGATAGTGTTTCTTTTCATGGTCTTTATGATCATATTTATCTGAGAATTTTTTCTCATACTCCTTTGTATCACGATTCTCCTTCATATCGTGATCATGGTAGTCATATTCTCTCAGATCTTTATTCTCTCTCTCTACTTTATGATCTTGCTCCTCATGATAGGAAGCGTAGTTTTTTCCTGCTTCGTTATTGACGGAAACTGTTGCGTGTGCATCACCTGTTCGTACTGAGACATCGCCCCACGTGTTGTCATTGGCTTTGTTGTGCCCGGTGTTATTGGACACCGCAACATCATTAACGATATCTGTCCTATTTTGCTGATCTATCGATACATGAGAAGTATCAGAGTAGTTTACAGAATTATCTGAGCGACTACCGTTCTTCCGAATATCAATGTTCAAGTTATCACCTTCACAACATCCGTTGACATGTGCGACATTTACTCCCGCTCTGTTTACGATATTCACATCAGCATGAGCATCGCCTGTGTGAATTCTCACATCTCCTTTCGTGTTACCAGATGCCTCATTATGGCCGGTATTGTTCTGAATGGAGACAGAGTTTGTGATAGATGTGTCATTATTCTGGGACAGATTAAATGTCCTCGTACGATCTACTTCAACAGTATTATCAGAACGACTACCGTTTCCTGAGATATTGATACTAGTATCAGCCAGAGTCGGCGTCGTCATGAATGCTGAAAGTAGAAAAACTGAAGTTATGCCTGTTAGAATTTTTCCTGTTATCATGTATTATCTTCACCCCCTTTCCTCTGTAGATTGGGTAAAGTATGGGGACGAAACGTAAGCTGTAACCAATAATATCTTAATAAACGTGTAAGAAAGAAACATGCCCTGCCGGGAGTCGTACGCGCTCCCGCAGGGCTAAAGTTTCTCACTCATCCGCTGAATTACGGATTGAGAACATTCCCTCCGGTAACTACCGTTGTGGTAACTGTGGAGTTCGTGTTACCGGTTCGGACAGTGACATTACCACGGGTATTGTCATTTGCTCTGTTCAAGCCGGTGTTTTGGATAACGATGGTACCGTTGGTAACGTAGTTGTCATTGGTTTGATTGACAACTGTCGTACTTGAGTTACTCACACGAACAGTGTTCGTAGAGTTGCGAGCGTTGCGAACAACACGTACATCTGTATCGTTCTCTTCGCACTCACATGCGTCAACGTTTACAACGTTTCCGTTCGTAACAGTTCTGGTCGTAACAGTAGAGTTGGTATTCCCTGTTCTTACAGTTACGTTTCCACGGGTGTTGTCGTTGGCTCTATTGCCACCGGTATTTTGTACAACACCAGTCAGATTTGTTACGGTATTGTAATTGGTCTGGGTAACTCTTTTTGTAGAAGAGTTATGTACTCTTACTCGGTTTGTTGAATTGCGTCCATTGTCCCCAACTCGAACCTGAGTATCAGCGAGAGCTGCCGGTGCGTATACACTTGCCAGAAGCGCTCCTGTTGCCAGACCTGTTGCTAATTTAGTTTTTAAATGTGTCATGATATTCACCTCCTTTCGCCCGCCGTAGTTTTAACGAAGGTGGGTTTCGTTCCTCAATTATTTACTTCTATCGCCCTATGAGGTCGGGCTACGGGAGGAAATGCCTCCTGAATTTATCTCACTCGTATTACGGAGCAAGTATCATGTATCATGCGGATTTCTTGCATAATACATCCTACCTAATACGTACTACTTCAACTACATCTCACATCGTTTTTTCGTTTCTGCTTTACACGTATCCCGGCCCAGTTCTCCGTCTGCACTATCAAATCCATCGCCACCGTCCAACAGGTCGTTACCATTTCCGCCTATGAGGTTGTCATCGCCTGCCACGCCGAGAATCGTGTCATTGCCGTTCTCACCGTCAATCCTATCATCACCGTCTTCTCCAGCCAGATAGTCGTTATCATTACCGCCTGTAATTCGGTCATTTCCTGCTCCTGCCATGATCGTGTCGCGCCCGTTTCCGCCGTCGATGATGTCATCACCGGACCCGGAGACGATAACATCATTCCCATTACCGCCGTCTATTTTTGTATTACCGGTGAGGCTGATGATACAATCATGACCATTACTGCCATCGATAACATCATCTCCTTCGAGTGCGATGATCAGGTCGTTTTTGTTCGTACCCCTCAGCCTGTCATTACCGGAGGTACCATAAATCGTCTCGCCGTTAAAATGAATTTCCTGACATGCAGGGGGAATATTCGAAGCGATGCCTATAATGAGGTTAAAAGTGAGATCTGTATTCTGGTACTCATTGCCTGCATCAGGACTGAATGTGACCGTAATCGTATAGGTCCTGCTCTCAGACGGAGCGATTGTATCAAGTTCAACTGAGTTAGGAAGTGTCGTTTCTAGGAAAAACTGCTCCATAGTTTTCTTCCCCAAAATTCCGCCATAGAAAGCAGCACCGTTTCGCTCTATACTGATCTCCATACCGGATGCGAGATTACCTGTCTCGGTCGTTACGACCCCTCTGAGCCCAACCGGTCGCACCTCAGGTGAGCCGTTCGTGACAGTAACGGAATGAGTCTTCGAATCACCGGGTGCCATGTTCTCAACAGTAAAGAGTGGCCCTACGTTCCCTTCTCCTGCCTCTCCCCAATCCACCGTCAGATCACCGACAGCATAGGCAGTGTTAAAAATCTGAAACATGCTCAGCCCGCCGTTGTAATTCACCAATCCCGCGATCAATATGGTAAGTGTGAGTAATGTAAATAATTTAAGTTTCATATAATTAAAGCGTTGTCATTCTGAGGCATTGCCGAAGAATCTCTTTAAATAGATCCTTCACTTCGCTCAGGATGACATGGTATTTTTATAGTTGCTCCTGTCCGCTGGTACTGTTTTGCGGTTGGGATGTTGTTCTCAGTATAAAGTCATTTGCGTTGTTATTTGAGTCATATCCGTTTCCGCGAGTTGCATCACTGCCTGATGTCATAGACGATTCAGTTGATGTGCTAATTGCTTTACGTTCGAGACTTTGTCCTGTGGATGGATTTGATGGAAATACAGTACCTTCAACAAGTGGCGAGCCAGTAAATGTTCCCCAAGCAAGTGCATCTATAATATCCCCTGTGTCTACAGGTCCATGTCTAAGTGCAATACTTGTATTTTCAGATAATGTCGAAGAAGTGGATGCATCAGCACTTATTATTGATGCAAGATCATTACTCGTCCATAAATAATATCCTTTAGCTGGAACAATATCGTTTGATCCGAATGATTTTATACTTGTATCAGCTACTGCAGCACTAGTTCTTCTTACTAAACGATGATCGTCCAAACTAATTGGAGAGTCTGTTGGATTATATAACTCAATAAAGTCATGTGTCGTGCTTGCTGCTGATCCAATTTGTACTTCACTGATGACGATGTGGTCGGCGATATTTTCAGATTCTTCCAAAGGTTCTTCTGCGCCGTCTGTCGGGGTGGGGTCTGCACTCGGAAAGGCTTCACTTGTCGTGAATGTATTTGCCTCTGATATGGCGGTGTCGGTGAAGAAAGCGTTTGTGGGCTTCCAGACTGCCATACTCAAAACAGAAATTATGATGATAGTTAAGATATAGAATCTGGCCATAGTGAGTGGGTTTGCCCTCCTCGCTGATTTTCAAGCTGTTTTCGGACACGGCGTTCGACGCTTTTCTCGATCTCTTTTTTAATCACCCATAATTCATAACCGATAACGATCAGTGCCGGAAAGAAAACGACGAGGAATAGATTTTTCGGATCTTTGAGTAGTACGCTCATTTTTCCGATATACGGAAGTGAGAAATACGTTTTTCCGATGATCATCTCATTCGTGACATAGCCGCTGTCAGCTGCATTATTCGCATCTCCCTGTGTTCTGTAGAGTGCCTGGCCGTTACTGTCGATGCCGACAATTCTGTGGGTTACCGTCTGTCCTGTCTCTGTTTTATAGGTAATCACATCATTCAGGTTATAACCGAGGTTCTTCATCGTATAGATGATACTTCCTGTCGGAATAGCCGGTTCCATACTTCCTGAGAGTACAGTAAATGATTTCAATCCGAAGAGGTAGTCTGTATTCGATGTCACGACTGTCAGACCGGTGATGATGAGTGCCAGGATGAGCTTCATCCTGAGTCCTGCCTCGAAGATTGACCGCAGGACTCGGATGAACCTAATATCTTTCAGTTTCACGTCGAGAAAAAGTTTTGATTTTTTGGTATGGATAATCTGTTCGTTCATATCGTTATATTGTTCGATTGTTGTATTACGTTACTCCTGTCATGCTGACTGTCCCTACATGGAAGAAATGTGGTGAAGGATCTTTTTATGAGATTCTTCACTACGCTCAGAATGACAATGAATTTATATTTTTAATTTTTTCCTAAACCCTGGAGGCAGTGGGGGTCTAGATCCCCCACATGCCTGCCTGAAGTAATTATTCTGTAGGCCATGTGGCCCCAGACGTCACCTGACGTGCTTCAACTGATAGTGAAGACGTGAATGTCTTGTTCTGGTAATTATTATCAGCTGTAGGATCAAGTCTTACCGTTAACTGAAACTGAGCCATTCCGGAAGGTAATATCTCAAAGTATGTTCCTCCGGCGTTTCCGTTATGAGTGTAATAGAAATAATCGGAAATACCATTTGGATCATTTTTGAGTGTTACCCATGAAGAACCGTTCCAATGTTCTACTCGTACGACTTTGACCATGTCAGGAGCTAATCCCGCGTCATTCCAGACACCGGTTGCAGCTCCTCTCAGATGTACTGGCAAAGTACCGTTATTATGTACATCGAATTTAACAATAGTATCTTGGCCAGGGAGCCAAGTTGTTGTAAATAATTCATTTACAAATGCTGTATCTGCATTATGATCCGTGAGCACTATATCTAGTGTTCCCGTTTGAAAACGATTGTTCGTAGAAGTTGCAGTATCTGTGAAGTATGCGTAGGTGGCTCCTGCCATGAGGGTCAGTGATGTGACGATGGACAGGGCACTTAAAACGATTTTTTTGTTTATCATATATTTCACCTCCTCTCTCTGGTAGGATCCATGATCTTCAAAGCTCTCCTTCAAGGACGTCTTTGTAAGATTTTCTATCTGAAATGTCTGTCATCCTGCGTGTAACGAAGGATCTCTATATATGAGATTCTTCACTTTGTTCAGAATGACAATGTTCTTATATGTCATCGTGAGTTAACAAAGGATCTATATTTATAGATTCTTCATTACGCGTTGCCACCCGTAGGGTGGTTCAGAATGACAATCTATCCGATATCATCGGATAAGCATAACTAGGTTATTTTCGAATTATTATGGTATGCAGTATTTCCTAACTTTCGATGAATCGATAAGTCACGAAATCGACTGCAGATAAGTAAAAACCCCTCACATACTTCCAACTCTGCATGAAAGGGGTCTACGATGAATAAATTTAGATAAATGCTGGCTATTAAATACCGGGCAAACGTATTTTATAGATACTAATAACATGTTAGGCATAGGCAGTTTCTGATATCGGTAAGAGAAAAAATACTGTTCCGAAATCTGTTCATAAGGATATGAAAAAAAACTGAACTCGTCAATATGACTTAAGATTGTCAAACTATATCCAAAATCGATCAAAATTAATTTATCGTTTTTAATTATGGCTAAAATAATTTTTTACTGTTATTCCTTACTGAATTATTACATTGTGAAAATTATTTGTGTAAATATAGGAAAGATATGAGACACTTATTTTTTACGTTAGGCGTATTACGGTAACGAAGCTCGTATCGACAGTAGGATACGAATTACGAATGACGACCCACGGTACGAGTTTCGATACCATGAGACGTTACCGGAGCTATCGTGCGAGGAAGTACCAGTAGACGAGGGCGAGGATGATTCGGTAGATACCGAATGCAGTAAATGAGTGCTTCTTAACATAGGCGATAAAGTACTTGATGACGAAGTGTGCGACGATAAACGAACCGGTAAACCCGATGAGAAGCAGATTCCACTCATAGAGCGAGAACGAAAAATCACTTTTCAGCATGTCATAGCCGGAAGCTCCGAGCACGGTCGGAATGGCGAGGAAAAAAGAAAACTCGACAGCAGTTTTACGGCTTGATCCCATGAGCATACCTCCTACGATGCTTGACGCAGCACGTGAGACGCCGGGGATAACTGACAATGACTGAAATACCCCGATCAGGAATGCTTTTTTTATCGGCAACTTCTCGACTGTTTGTATGTGGTGTTTTTCTTCTTTATAGAATCGCTCAACTATTATGAGGATTATCCCGCCGATCAGAAGTGCCCCGAGCGTGATCATCGTATGACCGATCAAAAATCCTTTTATATAGTCATACATGAGTAGTCCGATCAGTGCCGTCGGGATAAAAGCGACGATAACACGTAACCAGAGTTCGACACTACCTAAAATCCTTTTCCAATAGGTATTTACAACGGCAAGTATCGCACCCAGCTGGATGAGAATCTCAAAGCTTTTGAGAAAATCAGTCTGCGGAAGCGAGAGAAGGTTTGAGGTAAGAACCAGGTGACCTGTGGATGATACCGGGAGAAATTCGGTCAGTCCTTCAACAATTGCGAGAATGATTACATACAGCACATCCATACGTTACAATAGTAGCACAGATCAATTTGATAATTTTGTTGCTTTTGTGTCTGGTGTAATGACAAGTTCTGTCATGACTCCTTTGTGATCTGACAGGTACATATAATCACCTTGAATCATGACCGGTTTTTCCAGAATATATGCTGATGAGACATGTCGTATTCGCTTGGATGAGGACGGAATAAAGATATAGTCAATCCTCCTCGGTAGTTTGGTCTCCGGTAGGTATGAATCATGATATGTCGGTCTGTCCATGTCAGAGAAAAGATCGAGCATCTGTGATGACTCGATGAATTCCTCATAGAGCGTTGAGTCTGGGGGTACGTTAAAATCTCCTGTCAGGATCGTGTCATTTCCCTTCAGTTTCTCGCGTTGGACGAGTGAAGCTACCTGGCTGAGTTGTGATGCGAGGTATTTGGAGAATCGATTATTCTCATCCCAGTCGATATCAGTGTTCGGGGTGAGATGTGTGTTGATAATCGTTACCGGTAGATCTTTGAGCTGAACTGATAACATGCCGTTTCTGATCAGATGCATCGCAACTGACGTGCTTTTTATCGACCCCCTATTCGAGAATCCTTTATATGTGCTTTTTTCAAGCGGATACTTCGAGAAGATAACCAGACCGCCTTTCGGGCCGTAAATAAATCGCTTGAATGCAGTATAGGGGTATTCAGGGAGCAATACCCGTAACAGATGGAGGTGCGGATAGAGAAAGACTTCCTGAAGACAGATGACATCAGGATCTTCATCTCTGAGTGCGTCAGCTAAATGCTCAAAGCGTTTTGAAATATTCTTTGCTAGAAATGGTGCGCCGAACGTGTTCAGGCTGAGTACTCTGAGATTCATCCCCGTATTATAGCATTAATCGTATTTCGTTAGCGGTATCGACGCTCGAATCGGGGTACGGTCGAGAATTTCGGATTTATGACGTATACCGATTAACCAAATACGATACCGGCTTCGAAACCGTGCGACGATTTCTAAACGGTGTGGTACACTAGAGTAATGCGTTCGAAAATGTTCTATGCATTCGGGGTCGTAATTTTGACCGCAGTGATCTCAATCCTCCTCTGGACAGGTGCTCCGCTATTCCGAGCTGAAGATGAAGGGTTTACCTCTCCCCTGCCGGATTTTCTCACGGTCGCTTCAAATAAACAGGTACGGTTTCTGGATATCTGGATGCCGTTTCTTGGTGAGGCAGTCGGTGCTGACGGTCCACTGAACTCAATAACTGCGAAATCAGTGCTCCTCTATGATCTCAGCTCTGAGAAAACGATCTTCGAACGAAATGCCAGACAGAAACTTCCCATGGCTTCCCTGACGAAGATCATGACGGCGATTATCACAATCGAGAATCCGCTCTCTTCTGATCGTTATGTCGTTCCGAAGGCGGCGCTGGTCGGTGAAAACAGTATGGGTCTGACTGAGGGCGAGATCCTGTCGCAGCGAGATTTATTATACGGACTCCTCCTCCCCTCAGGTAATGATGCCGCAGAGGTTTTGGCTGCGAACTACCCCGGTGGACGGGAGAAATTTATCGAGGCGATGAACCAGAAAGCAAAATCTCTCGGCCTGACAGACACGAATTTCACGAATCCCTCAGGTCTTGAGGGCGACGGTAATCAGCATACAACAGCATATGATCTCCTCGTCATTACGAGATATGCTATCGATACATATCCTGAGTTTGTCGAGATCGTCTCGAGTGCTGAGTGGAATATTCCTGCATCTCGCGACCATAAGGCATACTACCTCGCGAATGATACGAACCTCATCACCAGTTATCCTGGGGTAAAAGGAGTGAAAACCGGTTTTACGAATGAGGCAGGTATGTGTCTTATAACCTACCTGGATTATGAAGGTCACCGAATCATCGGGATCTTGCTAAACAGTGATGACAGACGACAGGAAATGAAAGATCTCCTCGACTACTCCCTGACCGAACTCGGAACAGAACCGCCTGAACACGAATAGCACAAAAAAAGCACCTTGGGGAATAATGATCTGTGTCCCCTCACTGCTTTTCGTTCGCTCGCGTATCTCGCGGCGAAAAGGGTGACGGTATTCAGACCTCCTTACGGTGCTTTATAATCTTTCCGGATAGATCGTTAGTCTCGCCTTCATGGCGGGGTTGACATGAAAGAAGTTCTCCCATGTACTAAAGGTCATGCTCTGATTGATGAAGAACGAGCTTCCTCTCGTGATCAGACCGTACGGTCTATCTTGCCTGAGCGGAGCCGATCTGGTTTCAGGATCGAAGTCGATCATCCCTTCAAACGCGACGCTCCCGTCGTGATGGTAGGTTACAAGATGATCGCCTGTCCTGATGAGGTAAATGGCATCATACCCTGACCTAGTCGGGTCTTCGACCGCGTACTCAGGAAGGTCCATGCCCATATCATGGAATAGCTCCAGATGTCCTAGAATGACATCACCCCGGCTGTATCCGGCACTGGCGAGATATTGTTCCCGACGCTGATTTTGTCGTTCTGAGGTAATCTTTTCATGCGTAACAGAACTTCTCTCAAGCTCCGCAATCTTTGCTTGCAAGAAATTCAGTGCTAGACTCGATGTCGCCAGTTTTCCGTTTCGGAAATATGACGGAAGAGAATTGCTGATCTCTGTCCAAAGTGATGATAGTTCCGGCGAGTAGACAGAATCGTGGCCTGTGTGATAGTAAAACTGGTAGTATTCTGCATGGAGCAGGACCAGTCTATCCCACAAGCTATCGAACGTGTGTTGCTCGTTCATGTGATCCTCCGAGATGTTAATGCTCCTGCACGTTCTGCAGTATAGGGATTATAGCAAAAAAACAACGAAGGTAAAAGACTATGGGTTATTTGTCGGGGAGAAAGTGCTTTACATTGATCTATGTTACATTATACTTGTTATTTTAAGTGATTGTGAATAATCATTTTTGTATTAGATTCTTCGCTAAAACTCAGAATGACTGATTATATTGTATCTTAGCTTCATATACAGTAAAATACACTAGTACTTACTTTGAAGGCAAAGATCATTAAAATAAATGGAGATTATATAGGAGTATGATCAACTTGCCGCGGTGGTGGAATGGTATACACGGGGGCCTTAAGAGCCTCTGTCCGCAAGGATGTGTGGGTTCGAGTCCCTCCCGCGGTACATAGGTTTTTAGTCCTTAGTCTTTAGCTTGTAATGCTAATGCCTAATGACCAGAGACCAATGACAATAAACGGGGAGTAGCTCAGTTGGCTAGAGCGCGCGGTTTGGGACCGTGAGGCCGGAGGTTCAAGTCCTCTCTCCCCGACATATTTTACATATCACTCTTCTATTGCTTCTCTCTTTCTGTTTATTATCTTTTTCACGTCAACAAGAAAAAACAGACGGATACAGTGTCACCTGCTTTAGGTATATTTGAAGCGTCTTTGCAGCCCACTTTACAACGTAGTACTGACTGAGCTAAAATACACCTGTAACGAGTTGCATTTCGCTTTTCGTTACGCCCGCGGGTGTGGTTCAATGGTAGAATACTTCCTTTCCAAGGAATAGACGAGAGTTCGATTCTCTTCACCCGCTCAAAAATTCTCAGAAAACTCAGTGATTCAGATAGTCAGACATACTGATAATCGGTCATCAGATTTCTGAGTATTCTGAGCTATGTCTAAACTCACCACTGATAATTACCGCAAACATACCCATCGAAATCCGATTCAACGGTACCTAATCGACAACTTCTATAAAGCTTTCTTTGAGGAGATAAGAAAGAAGAAACCGAAAACCATTCTGGATGTCGGCTGTGGTGAGGGATTTACACTTGAAAGGTTGCATCAACAGGGTATCGGAGAGAAGCTGGAAGGGGTTGATTTCTTAAAGACTGCTATCGAGATCGGTAAGAAGCAGTATCCTCATCTCACCCTGAAAGAAGGAACGATTTATGACCTGCCGTATAAAGACAATTCGTTTGACCTTGTGATCTGCAGTGAAGTACTTGAGCATTTGGAAGATCCGGAGAAAGCATTATCAGAACTTGAGCGAGTGACGAAGAAACATATCGTGTTATCAGTTCCGAATGAACCGTGGTTTATGATCGCAAACTTTTTGCGGGGTAAGAATTGGTCCAGATGGGGTAATGACATCGAACACATTAATCACTGGTCAACGAACGGTTTCGTGAAATTCGTTGAGACGAAATTTCGTGTCCTCTCGGTCAGGCGCCCATTTGCCTGGACACTTTTGGTCGCTCAAAAACGCTCAAAGTAACCCCTTCTCAAGTATTCTTGTTATTATTTCTTTGAATTATTAATACTCTGAAAAAGTACCGTGAGGAATGAAACGAACGGAATTGAAAGCAGTGCTCCGAAAACTCCCATCAGATTTGCCCCGATCATCACAGCCAAAATAACGATGATAGGATTCAGCCCTACTGCCCGCTCCATGATTTTGGGAACCAAAAAATTATTCTCGAGAAGCTGAATAATAATATAGACAAGTGCGACGGTTACACCCATCGTCGGTGAGATAGTAAGCGCAACGATGATAGCAGGGATAGCAGCGAGTATCGGCCCCAATGTCGGTACGATCTCAAGAATCCCTGCAAGTAATGCCAACGGCAATGCATACGGCACCTGCAGAAGGCTTAAGACCAGCCAGCTGATAAGAAAGATAACGACAGAAAGCAGCAACTGTCCGCGGAGCCATGCCCCGAGTTTATAATCAATCTGCTCGATCGTTTTGACGACGTGGTCATGAAGATCCTTACGGAATAACTGAGCGATCGTCGATTTAAAGCTGTCATAGTAGAGAAGAAGATAGAAGCTGATGATTGTGACAGTCAGTGTCGAGAAAACACCGCCAAAGACAGCGCCTGTCAGTGCGAACGCATTTCGTCCCAAATTATTCGCTTCCTGTGCCAGGAATGCTTCAAATGCATTGGCATCGATCTCTAAACCCAGCACTTTCGCTGATTCGTCCAGATATGTCGGCAGCGTTTCAGCCAATGAGCTGATTTGCTGGAGGAAAAATGGAATCAGCGGAATGATAA
>CAZOHC010000002.1:42420-43938 GCA_964579845.1 uncultured Gammaproteobacteria bacterium
TGGATCAGTGCCAGGAAAAACGGAATAAATGTCGCGACCAACTTGGGGAATCCTCTGTCCTTCAGATATTTTACCGCAGGCAGTAATGCTGCCATGAGAATATAGGAGAGGAAAATTGACATAATGATGCCACGGATTTGCAGTATTAACCATGCTGAGGCGATGATAAATAAGGCGAAGACTGCCTGATTTTTTAAGAGGAATAGGTAGAATCTGTGGAACATACGTTTTTCTCACTATATGGGAAAGGCCGTGCTTTGTCAATGAGATAGGCACAGCTTACAGCCAATCCCGTTTAAGAAAAATATAGAGTGAGACGGTCACCACCCCGATTGTCAGTGTGACGATCCCGAAAAACGCCATCGGGTGTTCAGCAAACGGTAATGAAACGTTCATACCATACAAACTGGCGACTATCGTCGGGATTGTTAGAATAACGGTCATCGACGTAAAAAATTTGATGACATTGTTTAAGTTATTCGTCAGAATCGTGGTATAAGCCCCTCGAACATTTCGGATGATATCCAGTGTATCGCTACAGTTATCGATAATCTGTTTATTACTGAGATGAATATCTTCAAATCTTTCGGTATCGTGTTTGGTCAGCTGCAGGAATCTACTGGAGGCTAAGTGTCTTACGACATTATCAGTACCTGCAAGAGACGGTTTGAAATCATTCAGAATCTCTTCGAAAGCAACAAATTGAACAATATCGCGATTCTTAATTTTCTCGATTGATCGACGAATTTTGCGTATTTCCTTACTGATCCGCGTGAGACTCACACTATATAATTTGGTAATTTCTGTCAGCATAAATAATGTCACACTCTCTTGGAATGAAGTAGTTACTACGAACTTGCCTAATGTTATCGGGTTGAAAAACCTCGGCGATACGAGTGATATGGTGATTACATCTTTTTCTGTAATAACGATGAGGAAAGGAAGTGTCGATGTCGAATCATCTTTTACATGAGGAAAACGGGTAAAGACATACACGATTGACCCTTCAACTTCAAAACGAGGATTCTCGTCTTCGTCTAACGCATCATGAATATGGCCTTTATCCAAACGAAGTGTCTCAACGAGAAATGTTTTCTCCTCGTCTGTAGGGTTTTCCACGTGAACCCATACCCCCGGACGGTACTCGGGTGACTCGCGAATTATTTTACTTTTTTCATCGTAGGCATAATAAGTAATCATACTGCTCTTATTATCGCACCTCAGCAGCGAGCGAACAAGTATGAATTTGATATATATTGAGGACGCAATTCTCCATCAGGTTAGTAGTTTTCTGATAGTTCATCTTCTAACTTTTGAATATCGAGTATCGTGATACTATTTCTTTTTATTTCAACGAGATTTTTTTGTTTTAAGATCTTCATCTCGCGACTGATGGTCTCACGTGCGAGCCCTGTGAGGTTTGCGAGATGTTTTTCTGAGAGTGGAATTATATAACGGTTCTGTTCTTTGTCCCACTCACCTAAGCGTTTGGTATAAATTAATAGATCAGTGATGATA
>CAZOHC010000002.1:43948-49972 GCA_964579845.1 uncultured Gammaproteobacteria bacterium
GTGATGATACGATTGTAGGCACCTGCTGACATGAGTGAAACCATCTTCATGAGTACTCCGTCAGTACCACGATACACACGACCCAGAAGATCGTACGTGATATCAGGATGATTTTTCAGAAGCGCTATGATGTCTTCACGGGGAGCTTTATGAACTGTTATCATTGTAACCGCCTCATAAAAGTATCTATTCGGAGTCTGATTAATTCCCCAGCTCATCGGAAAAAAAGAAAACGGCTTGAAGATGTTGACGATTACTTCTTCTCCTTTTTTAGAAATTGCATACTCTTTCACTACACCTTCAGTCAGATAGTATATGCCAGTCGGTTCTTCCCCGGCTTCAATGAAAATGTCGTTTTTTTGCAGTATATTGGGTTTGTAGTCACTGAAGAATGTCTGAATTTTTTTTCGTACATGGTCCTTCACCAGGTAATTATAGCAGGGAGTGATGAGCTATTCAGTTACTAATAAAGATCAGAAGTGTTCACGTACATGTGCGAAGGAAAATTTCGGATTTGCATCTGTTTTCTTATGCGGGTTAAATATATTTTCAGGATCAAATATCTCTTTTACTTGCCTGAAGATCTCAAACATCTCGACGCCGTACATCTGTTTAATGTACTGTCCACGTATCATGCCGTCATTGTGTTCAGCAGACACCGATCCGCCATATTCAAGAACCAGCTTATTAACTTCATCCAGTACGACCGGAATTTTATCCCGTTCTGATTTCTTTTCGATCTCCATCAGCGGAATAATATGGAAGTTCCCGTCCCCCATATGGCCTGCGAGTGTCGTATGAATGTCGTGATTTTCAAGAATCGTCAAAAGGCGCGGGAAAAACTCCAACAGATGCTCAGGTCTGACGATGAAATCATCTATAAACGGTGCAGTATGTTTGTTTTTTACATTTTTACGGAGCAGGTTGAAGCTCTCTCTTCGGATTGTGAAATAGTTTTCGGCTTTCATCTTTGATAGGACCGGTACGACTTTAATCGTATAGATTGAGAGCTGCTTCTCCAGTGCATGAATTTTCTCTGCTACTTCACGACGGCTTTTTCCGTCTATTTCAACGAGTAACGTGAATTTCGGAATACCCTTCGTTGCGAACATGATGAGATTCGGGATAAACTGCAGTCCCATTTCCAGTGTTCTCACCGGACCGAGTATTTTTATAAATTGCGGCATGAAGCGTATCGCGAGTTTCAGTGTCTCATCATCAAATGCTTCAAAACTTACCGGGTTATGTTTCAAAACATCAGTAATCAGATGCGGGAGTACCTGAATATCATTGAGGTAGAGCACCAGTAGTCCGTACTGGGTTTTTCTCGGGACCAGCCTGACGGTTGTTTTCGTGTTAACTCCGAGTGTTCCTTGTGCTCCGACAAAGATTTTGGTCAGATCAAACCGCTCTCTGTCCCAGACATCCCAAAGATTATAAGCAGTTGAGTTTTTACTCACTTTCGGCTTAGCATTTTTTATCAGATCATAGTTGTCCTCGATCAGACGGTACATTTTTTTATAGATTCTCCCTTCGAAATCATTCTGAGCCATTTTTTGCTCAAGTGCGTTTTTGGTAAGCGGCTGGAACGTGTATTCATTACCGTCTGAGAGAATCATATTCATCTTTTTAACATAATCAATTGTTTTTCCGTATGACAGCGTCCGCTCACCTCCTGAGTTATTATTTACCATGCCGCCAAGTGCGCAGATGTTTTTTGAGGCCGGGTATGACGGAAGCAAGAGACCGTGGCGAAGTGTCTTCTTTTCAAAATTTCGGTAGAAAACGCCTGGTTCGACGACAGTTCCTTCTTCTTTGACATCTCCGATATGATTGAAATACTTCGTGAAGTCCATAATAATGCTGTTATTTATCGCGCCACCTGACATATCAGTGCCGCCGCTTCTTGGGGTGAGTGAGAGTGTGGGATATTGTTTTTTATGCTTATTGACGAAACGGACGAGCTGCGTAATATCTTCAGCGTTTTTCGGGAAGACGACAATTTGCGGCTTTAATTCGAATAAACTCGTATCGTGGCTATATGTCGTCAGTGTCTGCTCATCATAGAGAATATCTCCTTTAATAATTTGGCTGAGTTTTTCGACTAATTCAGGTGTTTCCATAATTGTCTTTGTGGAGTTCCGGGGAATTATTTTCTCTTTGATGTCCGGAAAGTTCTCATTGCATAGACGAGTGAGATGATGCCTATGAGCGTCATAACCAGATTCACACTCTCTGTTGAGGCGCTGGTCCACCCTGCTGAGAGCAGAAAAGTGAAGTTGAGGAATACAGCGATGAGTAATCCCGGAATAAGCAAAAGTCCCAGTAGTGGAGGCAGTGACCGCCTCATAATAAGATAAAGCGCGGTTCCCACCAAGACGACTCCAGCGAAGACTTCTCCCCACATCGTAAGCAGTCCGAAAAGAGTAGCATTCGGGATAGCAACTGTTTCCAAAAATGATTTTACAAAAGGAAATGGGTTCTCACTCGCGAAGAAACCGAGTGTTTTTCCTAATCCTCCGACGAACTCACCGCCCACCAACTTCCCGTAACCGCTTCTTAGGAACACAAATCCCAAAACGAGGATGACCCAAGGCATGTAGCGATCATTTGTTGTTTGTTTCATCTATTTTCCCTACCTGACTCTACTGTAGATAAGGTTAGGTAGAAAGTATGTGATCTGGATCATTTATAGAAGAGCATAAAAAAGCTCTCTATGATTGAGAGCTTTTAGCAATTATTTACCTGTGGTACCCCTGGAGGGACTCGAACCCCCAACCTAATCGTTAGAACCGATGTGCTCTATCCATTGAGCTACAGGGGCAAATCAGCAACTAGCTTATAGCGTATGGCTGATAGCTTCACTATTATAGCTTTATACGCCTCCAAATTCAAACGCTTATATGAAATTCTCTACAGTTTTTTTTGTAGCTTATACACCATAATCGCGAAGGGTTCTTTTAGGAAGTATTTGGTGAGGTATTTATTCGGGAGCCAGCAGGAGTTCTCCTTCGCCGGGGACGATGTATGTGGGAGTCCTAGATTATCAGCTACCAAAGATGCTCTGGCGATATGAAATGGCTCAGTGACGATGATAAGAGATTGAAGTTTATTCTTCTTCAGTATGTCTTGAGATAAATGAAAGTTCTCATATGTGGATGTTGCGGATTTTTCCATAAGAATATCCTCAGGTCGTACTCCCTTCTCCATCGCAATTTTTCTCATCGTCTCTGCTTCGTTGACCCCGTCTTCTTTATCATTCCCACCGGAAACTAGAATTTTCGGGGCATATTCAGACTTGTAGAGATCAACAGCATGATCCATTCTGGCGACAAGGCATGGATTATATTTTCCGTTAATGTATGATCTCGCACCGAGCACTAGGATAGAATCTGACTTCAATTTGGTATCTTGTTCTGCATGTCTCGCCACTGACAGGGCAAGGAAGAGGTACATAACGATAAAAAATGTTGCGAGTATCAGGCAGGTTCGGAGAAAATATAATATTAGTTTATTCACCGCATGATGAGTATAGCAAATTGTTCTCAGAAGCGTCATTGTATATACTATGTAAAAGGAAATTTGAGAGGAATGAGTGAAGTTAAGATACATCCGTCATGGAAAGCTGTACTGAGTGAAGAGTTTTCGAAAGCATACTGGAAAGAGTTAACAACAACACTCCGGGAGAAGTATCAAACTGAGAAAATATATCCGCCGCCGAAGAATATTTTCAGAGCATTTGACCTTTGTCCGTTCGACTCAGTCAAAGTCGTGGTTGTCGGACAGGATCCGTATCATGGTGTGAAGCAGGCTAACGGCCTCTCATTTTCGGTGAATGACGGGATCAGACTTCCTCCATCTCTCCAGAATATCTATCAAGAAATCTCAAATGATCTGGGAATTACTCCTCATCCTTCAGGTGATCTTACCAGGTGGGCAGAACAGGGAGTACTCATGCTGAACAGTGTACTGACTGTCAGTGCAGGCAGGCCTGCATCACATGCACGGCTCGGATGGGAGCTGTTTACTGATGCTGCGATCAGTGCATTACAGGAGAAGAGAGAACATATCGTGTACATGCTCTGGGGAAAGTATGCACAGACAAAAGGAGCTGTCATCGATCGAGAGAAAAATCTCGTCCTCACATCGGCTCACCCTTCACCCTATTCTGTCACAGGCTTCTATGGCAACCACCACTTCAGCAAATGTAATGCCTATCTGAGTGAACATGGATTGACCCCGATTAACTGGCAATAGATTGTACTTCGTTCGTAGTTTGTGGCTCGTCGGATGATGTGATGCGTTATGGAAATAATTCAAAATAGTTGTTAGACTTGATGAGTATGAAGTATTTTCCTATCGCATTACTTTGCCTTTTCATGCTGTCACTTCCCACACTTTCCCTGGCTCACGTAGGAGATCAAGTGTCCACTGCCTCTGCAGAGGGAATCTCGGTAGACGGTGAAGATTCATTAGTAACTGAGCAGATCGAGGATGAAAACCCTCTGCCGCATTTCTCCCAGATTACCATTTATGTCATCATTGCGGTTGCAGGCATCGCAGTCGGTTCGATGGCTACATTCATTCTCCTCACCATGACGTTCCATCCGAAAAAGTAAGTTGGGATTTATGAATTATGATTTAAGATGAATTAAAGTTTTTATCTATCATTTCTTTCATATTTCTTAAAATACTCAGCTATACTAGTAAAGTATGCTTCCGATTTCTGATTCGGTAAAATCTCGAGTATTTCCGATCATAAATATACTACTGATTGCTATCAATGCATTTGTTTTCTATCTTCAGTTGACGACTCCTGATCCTGAGGGGTTTATTTTTACGTATGCACTCGTCCCCTCACTCATTGATTTTTCGGATATATCCACTCTCTATCCGTTTATAACCTCGATGTTTTTACACGGAGGCTTTCTTCACATCGGCTCAAACATGCTTTTTCTCTGGGTTTTCGGAGACAACATCGAAGGTGAGCTGAGTCCATTTACGTATTTACTGCTCTATCTAGGTTCAGGGATTATCGGTGGCCTGGCGCAATACTTTTTCGTTCCAGATTCAAACATACCGATGCTCGGTGCTTCAGGGGCTGTCGCAGGAGTACTGGGTGCTTATTTCCTTCTCTTCCCCAAACATGAGATCAGAACGCTTATTTTCATCCCGCCGTTTATAACAATCGCGAAAGTGAGCGCACTCATTATGCTCGGATACTGGATAATCCTTCAATTTTTCTCAGGATTCGGTGCACTCGGGATGGAGATGGCTGAAGTCGGCGGAGTCGCTTACTTCGCACATATAGGGGGATTTATCGCTGGGGCTCTCCTGATTAAATTCTTACCGAAGCACAGTGGAAATGAAGGGAATTATGAATCAGGAATTATGAGTTGAAGATTATGGAAATCGGAAAACTATTTATCATTATAGGCATTCTGCTTTTTATTATTGGAATCATCTATGTTGCAGTTCCGAATCTGACGTTTCCTCCACGTCTTCCGGGAGATATTATGATCAAACGAGGTAACTTCACATTCTACTTCCCTATCGTTACCTCAGTAATTGTAAGTATAATTCTAACCGTAATTCTTAATTTGCTTTTTAGAAAATAGTTTATCTATGTTCTTTTCTGCCGAGAAAAGACCCAAAAGCTCTCATGCTAGTGAAGAAAAGGCTAGATCCCTCCGTTCACTATCGGGAGACTGTCCTCCCCCTCCCCTCATTCGCCTTCTGTAATGGGCTCAGAGGGTGACTCCCCCTGATACGTTCACTTCAGGATCTTTGACGCCATTTTCTTCAACGCATGAACTTATGAACTTTATTTTATAAATATTTATTTTCTCTTCAAAATGGTGAGCGGGAAACAAAGAGTTTTAAGCAATTTTGGAATGAGCTATCAGGGGGATTCCTCGCAAACTTGTCGAGGAGGGGGTGAAATCACCCGATCAGTGAATGGAAAAATTGTAACTCGACTTTCAGCGAACGAGCTTTAGGTACTTTTACGACTAAAAGTACGAT
>CAZOHC010000003.1:0-13885 GCA_964579845.1 uncultured Gammaproteobacteria bacterium
GTGTTTGCCAAGCGTAAAACTGGTAAGACGAAATATAAATATCTGATTCCAATGGTTGTGTGTATGGTGTCTGTGTTACTGTTGCTTGGAATATATCTTTATTATCACACTCAACTAAAACCACAAACCACAACCTCTAAAGTGTTATTGGAGAATGAAGATTTCCGAATTGGACACGCCACAAAAATGCAACCAGTGACATTAGATACCTATGTGCAGCAGACAGCATCGCAGATTGGGAAATTTAATGAGCTGTCTCATTCTTTCTGGCCCGGAACTTCGTTCAATGGAGCCGTGGTGTATTTTATTTCCAATGACAGAAAACATGCTTGGCGAGTTGCATACGACGGTTCATACACCAAAATTAAAAATCTGAAGTCTGTTCCACGTTATGGATCTGTGATGGGTTATGAGATGGAGTTTTTTCCTCTTAGCATAGAAACTGATGGTGTCAAAGGAATGGTGATTGTGATCAGTCGAGATGCCTTACTTGATCAGAAAAGATATGAAAAATACACCCATTTGGGAACGTATGATCCCTTGTTGACGTATATCCATGAAGGATTTCATCTTTTTGCACAAGATAGTGACCGCTGGCGTGATGCAGATGTTTCAACAGCCATACGGGAAAATGCTCTTGGTAACTTTGAGGGAAGAAAATTGAGAACCTATACGATAAAACTGTTATCTCAGGCTTTGCAAGATGAGGAAAATAGGGATATGTATATGAAACAGGCGGTGAAACTGCACCAGGCCTATAAAAAAACTTTCTCCCGAGAGTATGAACGTGTGCGATATTTTGAACGAATCGAAGGTACCGCATCGTACTATGAGGTAATTGCCAGTCTGCAAGTGAGTTACTCGGAGATCATTAATAAAATCAACTACGCAAAAGCAGTAGCGTTATGGTCGGCCAACCGTCGTCCAGAGGATATTCTGGGTGCAAGTCATGAAGCCTATGAGCTGGGTGTATTGGCTGGAGTGTTATTAGATATAAAGACTGACCCAGATGAATGGAAAAGGGAAATTGAAACTGATCCCATGGCAACTCCAATGAATTTAATTGAGAGTTTATATTCTCAAGATGAACTAAGCAAGATATCGATACCTGAAATCAATGAAGAGTTCAGTCATGGACTGCTAGAGTCTATTAACCGAGAAAACGCTGTCAAGAATAATTTGCTGAGTTTCTTGTATCACGTATTCTTTTAATTATGTCTTCCCTGCTAGCAAATGTGGGAGTGTTTGGTAGCAAGAAATCTCTTTGGTTGCAATATTATATCTTACCTTGTGAGATTTTAGTCTTTGAACGAGGTTTTGTGTGATTCCAATGTAGTACGTTTTCTGATCACAAAGAAGAATGTAAACAAACCAGGGCATACTCCTTTTATAGAGTAAAACCCTGAGCTTGTCGAAGAGTGACCCCTAGGGGATTCGAACCCCTGATCTTCAGAATGAGAATCTGACGTCCTAGGCCACTAGACGAAGGGGCCGGTCACGTGTATTTCCCTATTAAAGGCTATTTCTCAAATATGAAATATCAGCCTTCCCCGAAATTATTCTATCATTGAACCCTCCGATGACCGATGGGTCTTACATCACAACTTCATTCGGCCTGTTTGAACGTCTTGTAACACTTTCAGAAAACCTTGGAGTTCTTCTGCTTGGACGCGGCTGCGTAAGGACTCGACCGTATCATGAGGCTCGACTACTACTTCGCTCTGGAAGAGGATCGTGCCTTTATCATATTCCTCATCAATCGTATGTATGGTTACGCCTGTTCGTTTTTCCCCTGTTGCTAAAACTGCCCGATGGACATCATCTCCCCACATACCTGCGAATTTGGGTAATAATGACGGATGGACATTAAGAATTCGATTCGGAAATGCCTTTCTCGTTAACGGTCCGACTCGTTTCAGATAGCCGCTCATAATAACGAGGTTCACTCCGCGAGTCACCAATGTATCACGTATCATTTTATCAACACGCTCGGATGAACCGTAACGCGATTCATTGATACACATCGATGGTATTTCAGAATCTGCTGCAAATTGCAGAGCGTTAGCCCTCGCATTATTACTGATAATGATACGTGTATCACCATGTAGTTCACCTCGATGCTGTGACGCGATTATACCCTGCATATCCGTACCGTTATGTGAGGCGAGAAACCCTAACCGGAGCGGATACTGAACGAGATGTTCCTGACTCTCGTATGTATATCTTTCTGGCATACGATAAGTATAATGTATAGATGTTTAGAGAGCGATAACCGTCCGCAGAATCGAACGAACGTTTTCTCGACTACTCGGGAGCAGCCTGTTTTTCAGCTGATTTTTCTTTTGTTTCCTGCGTAGGTTCTGTTTTCTTTTCATCCTTTTTATCATCCTTCCCTTTCTCTACCGGCTCAAGCATATTCTCAGGGAGAATATCCGCACCGATAAACGGACCGAGGATAATATCGATTTTATTCTCAACGACTTTCAAAACACCGTTTGTGATCGTGATTTCCTGTTTTTCTCCGTTTGTTTTATGAAGAATAATCTTGTCTTTAATAAGGGTAATAAAATTTGTATGCAACGGGAGGATATCGAATTCGCCGTCTTTATTTACGGAGGTTATCATATACACCGTTCCGTTAAAGACGTTATCATCAGCACTGATGATAGTTACTTTCAGTTCCCGTAAGCCGACTTTCGGCTCAGTACTTTTATTCTCGACAGGCTGATTGTTGTCCATAGGTTATGCCTTTTTGATATCGGCAAGACTGCCGATGTAGAGAAATTCTTCAGGTGCATGCTCATCGAACTTACCTTCCAAGATTTGCTTCACATCAGATACCGTCGTCTCGAGAGGAATATAGACTCCTTCTTTACCGGTCTGTGCTTTCGCGACTGCGAAGTACTGCGTCATATAATTTTTCAGAATTTTTGAGCGCTTATAGGTCAACTGATCCTCGGATGATAACTCCGTCTCGCCGACCAATGACACAATACGATCCAATGAAGCAGACTTCTTGAGAAGATTCGTCGCTGCGATGTATGTTTTGTAATGCTCCTCACCTGCGACATCAACACTAAGCGTTGATGAGGTAGAGGAGATTAAATCGATAGCAGGTAGTCTTCCCTCCTGATAGATCTCACGGGAGACGACGACTGATGCATCAAGGTGGTTAAAAATAGACTGAACACCGTAGTCGGTAATATCATCAGACGGAACATACACTGCCTCGATACTCGTAATCGAGCCACGTTCATTTGAAAACAGCCGTTCTTGGAGCGCTGCCATCTCGGATGAAAGTGTTGACTGATAACCACCCTCAGACGGAATCGTATTCATCAGTGTCGATAATTCATATCCTGCCTGTGCAAAACGGAAAGCATTATCGATGAAGAACAGGACATCTTTTTCTTCTTCATCGCGGAAATACTCAGCGATTGCAGCTCCTGCCGTCGCAGTACGGAAGCGGACAGCCGGATTCTCACCCATCGAACCATACACAAGTGATACCTGATCTAACACTTCGCTCGCTTCCAGCGTCTCAAGCAGCGCTCCCCGACACCGGCGAAGACTGACACACTTTTATTTTTATTTAAGACGACGACGTTATGGATAATTTCAGTAAGCAGAACGGTCTTTCCGACACCCGCTCCTCCGAACAGACCGACTTTCCCGCCTTTGGGGAGTGGTGAGAAGAAATCGAGTGATTTAATCCCTGTCTCAAGAATTTTATCCGGAATCTGAATCTCCTCGAAAATTTCGTTACTCTCCATGACCGAGCGCAGTTTCTTCTTCTCAAGGGGTTTCTTTCCGTCAAGAGCGGTCCCGAAGACATCGATAACACGGCCGAGTACTTCACTCCCGACAGGAATTTTCAGAGATGAGCCCGTATTTATGACTTCAGCACCACGGTAGATTTTCTTTGTTGAGGAGAGGCAGAAGCAGTACACAGAATTCTCAGATGCAGATTCATTTACCTCGAGCCACACATCAGAATCTTCTTTCAGGACAAAGATATCATGAAGTTGCGGCATCGCATCAGCACTGCACTCAACCTCGATGATCTGTCCCTTCATACCGACGACTTTTGCTGACTTTGCCATAGTTATGCCCAAAGCATCACGCCCGATAATCGCTCAATCTGTTTTTTATTACTGAACATTTGCTTCGTCCTCCTTTCTTTGGTTGATAATGTTTTTTTCTCTGTTTCGATATGACTGACCGCCTCACCCATAGACCTGATTCGGGAACCGTGTCTGGCAAGCTGAGCTTCACTCACGGTCTGTTTAAAGAGTGAAGCAAAAACCTGTGTCTCAAAAAACTGAAGAATTTCATTTAATGACGGTTCGAACAGAAAATGCCGGTATTCATGAGGATTTTTCTCATCTTTCGATTTTGCTGCTGTCTCTTTCATATCTTTAAACAACAGATCCTGTACTTTATCCTCTGTTTTATACCCTGAGACGTTTGAGACGATAGCAGTCTGGGTAACAATACTCTCGAATTTACCGTAGTACACATCAATTTTTTGGTAATTAACGAGCGCCAGAACGAGCTCTTTCAGATCTTCAATCTTTACATCACTATCAGGAATCTCAAAATACTGCGGCTCTTTTTTATTACCTGACTTCCCGTATAATTCCTTCCCTACTTTGCCTACGATGATGATATCGTCATTTTTATCTTTTATACTCTCGATAAAAAATTTAAAAACTTTTGAAATAATATCGCCCTGTAATTTTCCGTTTGATGAGAGCAGGACTGATACAGACTTCCCGTTCTTAACGAAGGAGGAGAAGTCATCCGTACCTTTATTTTTTTTCGAAAGAATTCCTAAGATCTTATTTTTGTATGACATTTTTACATCATAGAATACTGCAGTTAATTGGTCCAGAAAAGATCTGGTCTGAATAACGCCTTTTCGCTCTTTCTGCATTTTCATAACCGAGATTTCCTGCATAGCTTGAACCACCATACCCATGGTACTGACGGTATCGATAGTTTCCCGTAATTCTTTTAGACTTTGCATAAGCTGAGAATTTTATTTTTTTGTTGGGTTACCATTTTCTCAAGATCCGCAACCGTCTCAATTTTTTCAAGTAATGTATAGATACTATCGAGTTTTCCTTCCTGATCTGCACGAGTTAACTGATCGATCGCTGATTCTATCTGATCATTTGTGTATTCGTTAAATGTCTTCAGCCAGATAAGCATGAAGAGTATGGTCTGGACTTTCTCAGGAACCATGAGCTTATAGGACTGATTAAACAACCGGTAAATTTTATCCCCTGTTTTAAGCAAATCTTTTACTTTATCTGATAACTCTGCACCGAAGTAGGAGTAGTTCTGCATCTTCTCATACTCAGCGAGGAATGCAGTCAGTGTCTGGGTAATCTCGCGTCTGAGATGTGATTGAGCCTGTTTTCCGACACGGGTAACCGAGACTGCCGGACTGATCGCCGGTCGTCGTCCGTTATGGAACGCACCGCTATCAAAGAGTATATGGCCGTCAGTCATACCCATAACATTCGTCGCGATGTATGAAGCCAGATCTCCTTCGACGATCTCGACAATCGGCAGACAGGAAATCGCAACAGCCTCTTTATCAGGGTGGGTAAAATTCCCGGTCCGCTCCAGTAACTGTGCATGCGCATAGAAAATATCACCCGGATAGGAATCCCGCCCCGGGAATCGTTTTCCGACGAGTGAAATCTCACGGTAAAACTTCGCGTGTGTCGATAAATCATCGAGAATAACCAGAACATCCTGTCCCTGATCTCTGAAATACTCAGCAATCGTCATCGCTGCATACGGGGTAAGATAGATGAGACTTGGTGAATCCTGCGAATTCGATGCGACGATGATGACCCTGTCCATAATCTTTTCTGCCTGAAAATAATTGTATAAGCGTTTAATTTCGTGGGTTTTTCTCGCGATACCGGCATAGATAACAACAGAGTTATTTTTCTTAATTTGATTTACGATCGTCGTGACTGCAAAGGCTGTTTTACCGGTTTTCCGATCACCGATGACGAGCTCCTTCTGCCCCATACCTAACGGAACTAAAAGATCGACGATACTCACTCCCGTGAGAAGCGGCCTATTAATCCCGACTCTCACGTCAATTTTTCCTGCTTCGGTATAAATCTCGCGCTCTTCTTTCGGTCGTTTAAAATCTTTTATGATGGGATAGGAGATTCCCAACGGGTCGATTATCGTTCCCAGGAGCTCCTCACCGACCGGCACCGAAATCATTCTGTCTGTCCGTACCATCCGCTCACCGATAGCGACCGGCTCTTTGGAGAATATCAGGATCTCAATCGTGTCTCGATTCGCTGAGAAAACTTCTCCGAGCTTTCCTGATTCGAAAAGGATGAGCTCATGCAGCTTAGCTTTCGGTATGCCCGATGCTTTCACCAGCGAAGCTTTCAACTCCTTCACAACACCGTACTCGCCTGTTGTATCTAAATAATCCGAAAAACTTTTCATAATGAAATCGATAGGTCACGTAATCGTTTTCGCAGTGATTTATCTTTGTAGAGCCCCTCTACACCGATTAGCGCACCGCCGACGATCCTCGGATCCACGATAATGTGTAACAGATACTTTTCTTTGGTATTACTATCAATCCATGCACTCCACTTCTGCACCTGAAGGAGTGTCGGTTCGATTGCGATCGTCAGATCGATGACTTTCGTATCCTGAACAAATTCGCGAAGTGCAATAAAAAAATCTTTCATCTTTTCTTTATCGTTATGGGGAATTTTTTCTTTCGCGAGTTGATCACGAATCAATTCACTCCGATCAATTGAAAAAAGGGTTGATAATCGTTTCTCGACACTTCCTTTCTGATAAAGTGAAGCGATAAAAGTATCGATGGAGCGAACGAAGCGGTCCGCTTGTTGCCTCGTGTAAAGTGTGTCAAGTATCGGCTGAAAAGCTGTCTCAGTCATTACCGAAAATCCCCTCATTTTTTGCCTCTTCCAGTGCATTCTGGATGAGTTTTTCATGTTCATCAACAGGAATACTTTTTCCGAGTAATTCTGTTACTGTTTTCTTTACGATTTCCTGAATAGAAGCTTTTACCCTCTCAATCTCAGCACGCTTATACCGCGTTATTTCAACCTGTGCTTTCTCAAACTCTCTGTCGACTTTATGTTGAAGATAATTCTGAAGTGAGATTGTCTGCTGATCCAACACTTTCTCCAGTTTTTCAAGTCCGACTTTCCCGGTAGATTCCATCTGTTTCAGTGTCTTCTGTGCTTGTTTCTCGTACTGTTTCCCGATGTTTTCAAGTTCAGCATCAAATGAGTCAGATATCTCATGAAGTTGTTGTTCCAGTATCCCTGCATGCTTCTGTGCCGTCTGGTGAAGCACGTTTCTGAGTTTCTTTTCGTTCTCTTCTTTGACTGACTCTGTATCTTTAATAATTTCTGTTGCTTTCAGAATCGACTCCTGCATCAGTTGTTCGGAGTTTTGGTGAACCAGTTCCATGGTACGAACAGAGTGTCTGTGGAGTCTGCTTTCAATCCTTTTTATTCTTTTCTCTCTCTTGTTCAGTCGATGCCAGAAATACAGCAATGCAGCAGTAAAAATAAGAATCAGGGCAGTGAAAATGTAATACATATTAAATTCTTAAGATAAAGATAGCGATACCGATACCGGCTAAAATAATGCTCACTGTTATGATAACATTTAACGCGATACCGAATCCAATCCGTTTAATTGCCAAGGGATTACGACCGAGCGCATCAACACCGCGAGCTGCGATCCTCCCGAAAGTCATAAAGCCGAGAACGAATGATAAAACGATCACAATACCGGCGACGACATATTTAAATACTGTCAGCGGTTCTTCAGAGACTGCAGCAGCTGACAGGTTCGCGATATCTGATAATTTCGACTGCACGGTAATTTTCGGATTCTGATACCTGACATTTACTGCAACGTTTATCAACCGAACTTCATTACTGTTACTCCCCGTGAAATCCTCCGTCGCATTTCCGACGATAAATCCGGATTTAGTCGATTTCATACCGATACCTCGTCTTGATGATGTGGTTATCGGATCTCCTTTTTTAATCTGGCCGTTTTCAAGTGACACGTTGACATACGCATTTCCTGTTGATACGACCGGGTATTTCCCGGTGGGATCACCGATATGGACAAGAATAGCAGGATTATCAGTCACGACCCCGACGATTGACGGATCATAGGGAATACTGCTGAGAATGAATCCACCTGTTCCTCGAGAAGAAACGATATGTCCTGTTTCGACCGGTCCGTCGATTGCCACACGATTCGCGATCCCATAGGAGACTTGTGCACCGACAGTTCCGACGAGGCCTCCTACCAAGAGGAAGAATGTGATACCCCATAAAAAAATATGTTTAAACATGTATCAGTGTGCTCCTTTCTTCACGTCAGTTTACAATCCACCAATTAAAGCGGATATCTTCTTCAGCCGGATCTTTAATTTCAACCTTAAACGACTCACCATCTTTCTGTTCTGTTACCGCGATTAACCCTGAGAAGAGGGTTTTGGCAGTGATAAAGATATTTGATTTCTCAGTGACTGACTTCGTCTTAATTTCGACGAAATTCTCTCCCTTCGGTATCATCCCTTCACCTATGGATCGGTTTTCTTCATCAGTACTCTCAATATTAACTTTTTGTGCGGTGAGTGTACCCTGCATCGTAATGTCACCGGACTCACTCAGCGTGATCTTACCGTTAAAGAGCTCAAGCGGCTGTGAACTATTTGCCTGTAAGCGAAGAGGCTGATCTCTCGACGTAATACCAGCATGTGCTCCATCGATAACGACATTACCAAGCGTCAGTGATGCAGATTCGGTCAAGCTCTCAAGATGTAGATCCTGCGTCGTTTCGAGTTCTTCAGCACTGAACGATGCGATCGGTTGTTTCTCTGATGTAAGAATTTCATCAACTCGCGTACTCATCTCCTGTAATTCCTGAACTACTTCCTCAAGCTCTGTGATTCGGCTATCTAATCTATCAGTCTCTTCTTTGCGACTTGTTGTACCTAATATCTGATCGAATACTGTTGTATCTGTAGCGACTTCTTCAACGTTCGTGTCGTTCAGCGGATCGAATGAAGTCTCAGTCGGTGCGTACCATCCTGCGTTCGCGTAGACAACAATGGATGTAACACCAGGTGTATTCGACGGTTCCAGCGCTCGCCCGATAATATACCCCGCACTCATGGCTTTGACAGCAACTCCGGGTGTTTTCCCGATCGTCAACGGGTCTCCGACTGCGATCGCGCCGTTCTCCGTACTGACTTTCGTCGGGACGCGTCCTGATAGTGCAATCGGATAGACATACGGATGCATTCTATCTGTTTGTGCCTCTGCATTTATCGTTACACCGGGTGTTGTGGAGACGACACCGAGCAACGTACCACCTGCTGCGGCATTAGCCTTAACTACAGCCTGAGAGTTACCGTTATTCGCCATGCTCACGATATCTCCCGGCTTGAGTTCTTGTGATGAGACATAGTTCTCAGCGACGTCAGCTCCGGTAACGACTGTATTCGTCGTATAGATAGTCCCTGCAGTATTGGAGGCACAGATGCCGGTTGCTGTCACACACATACTCCCTGCAACACTGAATGTATTATTCGAACTGGTCGGATCTGAGAGGTTAACCGCGACTTTTTCGGAAGAGAAATCACCCCAGATCAGTGGATTTCCGGCTGCGTTCGCGATGTAAAGTTGGTCTGAAAATGTCGATGCACTCTCAGGTCCTGCACCTGCTCCGATCAGGACGTTTCCTGATCCGCCTTCTAAATAATAGCCGGCTCCCGCACCTAACGCGAGATTAGAATCACCATCAACGTTAGAATACAGCGCCTGATACCCAAATGCTGTATTTGATTCACCTGAGGACAGACTCAGTAGCGACTGCGCTCCGAGACCGGTGTTGTTACTGCCTGATTCATTTAGTCCTCCGACTGCATATCCGACAAAGGTATTGTTCAAACCGCTCCCGCCGGCACGCATCTCAAGTGGTGTCGATGTACCATCACTACTGACAAGAACTATCCCCGGACCTGATACAGTAGCTGGAGGAGGCTCAGGTGGGGGTGGTTCTATTGAGTCTGATGTAACACTAATATTATCAATGGTAATATTCATGTTATTGGTAATTGAAAAAATTAAATTCCCTGAAGACGATGGTGTAAAAGAACGTGAATGTCTTTTTATGCTGCCATTACCGAACCAATCCGGATTTTCCATCAACAGTTGCTGTGCGTTATTTCCTACCTGAATACTAAGAAAAGCTTCAGGACCGGGCATACTTAAAGCGAGGACATCAAAACTGATAGTGTATGTCGTACCTCCTTGTACATAGTTTCCTATATACTGATTCTCAAGCACTGCAGATGAAGTTTGTCCCACAGTATACGTCAGCACACCGTCATTTATTGCCCATCCAGAACCCAGACTCCAGTTACCGGTATTGGAGGAGAAGTTACTATCAGCCGGGTTGAGAATTAAGTTTCCGTCAGAACTTCCGCCTGAACCGCCGTCATCGTCTCCGGGAATAGCGTAACTTGATACTTCTTTTATCGTCAGTGCTCCATGTGAAATGGTCGTATTCACCCCGACACCATCGGCTGATACACTCAACACCTGCTGACCGTGCGGCCTGACATGAAAAAATCCTGACGGTTCAACGACCAGATCAGAACTCGCTTGTGTAACCAGTTTACCGCCGATTACGATTTCACCACTCCCCGGACTGAGAAGAATATCTTCCCCAGATTCGAGCGTGATACTATCATCATTAATAGTACTGATGGTTCCGCTGGATGTGATAGATAACGTCCTGGTCGGTGAACTTCTTAACCAAATAGTGGGGTCACCTGAGTCGAGGTTGCGGACAACGAACTTCCCGTTATTAACCGTTGTACCACCGAGCACGAGGTCTGCATCGGTATCTTTCGCATAAATAAGATTGCTCTGCGATTCCCATAAATCCATAGCCGGATCAACAGGACACGCTCCACTGCCTGTGACAATACCTCCGCTCGTTGTTACACAGGAATATCCTCCGAGTGTGACACCTGATGATCCCTGATGCTGGTAAGCACCATCAACCAGGTTAAGATTCCCCGCACCGGACAGCGTCATTTTCGTCGCACCGGACGAGGATGCGATCAAAATATCTTTTCCGATATCTGTCTGATCGATCGCAAGCGCAGATATCCCCGAACCTCCTGAGATAGAGACGAAGCCAGGCGGCGTCGTCGTTCCGATACCGAGTGCCGTGCCGGTATCATAGATAATCGAGTTATTCAGCGATTGGCCGTCTGCACTGAAGACGGATAGATAGTTGTTCGTACCGTTACTGACCACACCGCCGTCTTCACCTACACAGTTACCACTTGAATCACAAAGCATAAGTCCCCCCCAGTAGAGACTTGTTCCGGGATTCCCGGCTGCCGCAACGGTATTCAGCATATCATTCGAACCCCCTGCTGCACCGAGTCTGATCGGTCCGTTCACATCGAGGGCTACACCTGCCAGTGGTGATGAGGTTCCGATGCCGATCGTTGTACCGTTATCATACAGAAGCGACGGAGTCAGAGTCCCGGGATCACTATATTTCGGAATGAAGTTTGTCGTACCCAGGCCCACTAAACCTCCTCCTGCACCCGCACAGTTTCCGGTACTCAGACAGACAGTACCGGATGCATCCGGCAATGAGTAGGTTCTGTTCGCGAGGAGAGGTAATAACGTAAAGTATGCATTGTTACCTGAGTCATGATCACGTAGTGTAATATGATAACTTTCCTCTGTATCTGCAGTAAGCGTCAGTGCTCTGAATGTCGGAGAAGCAGATGTATGAATCATCTGCGGCAGCGTCAGTGTAACATCGCCCGTCAGACCGGTCGGCGAATATGATCCGTTCACCAGAATATGATTCACACCGCCTGCTATTTTCGTAACACCGGTATTGGTCAGTGTGAGTGAATACGGCCCCCGTACCACAGATAAACCATTCCCGGTTGCTAAGTGTCTCGGCTCATACTCACCGGTCAAACCGCTCCCTATGAGAATTTGACCGTCTGCCGGTGTTTTATCTGTTCCTGTACCGCCGAATTCTGATGAGAGTATCCCTGAAACATACGTCTGACTTGAGAGATTGATCGGTCCTGATGAAAGCGAATAGCCAAGTGACTGCACGACTCCGTTTCCTAATGAGGTAAAGGAAATATCACCTGATGCGGTAAAATCAGTAACCCCGGTCAAAGAACCGACTGCAGTCAGATCCTCACCATCCAGGGTGAGTGATGTCGTCCCCTTTGAGACCAGCCGAATCGTCCCGGTATCATCTCCTCCGAGGTAAAAATCCGCACTGTTGAGCGTCGTAATACGACCGTCTGATGCAAGTGACAGCCCGGTCGGACTACCCTGTTCAAGTAAAAGCATTTCAGAGAACGTGACTACCGCTCCCTGATCGATGTTCTGAGGAAGTGAGAGTGTAACATCTTGTCCGACCTGTTCGACAATGATCTGATTTGTTGTCCCGAAGATGTTGTTTATCGCACTGGAGGCAAGCGTACTGCCGATGGTGATGCTTTTATTATCCTGATCAGACTCGAGAACGATTCCTGCACCCGGAATAAAAGTTAATGAATCATCGCGGGAACTTGCTGTAATCGTTTGAGAACCTGGAATAACTATGGTTTTAAAGGTCTCATTCAGACCGAAATCATCTATGGTGAGTGTCACATGCCCTGTCTCACCATTAATAGATAATACTCCGGTATCTACGTACGTAACATCGCCTGTTTGACCGTTAAATGAAAGTACTCCCGTATTATTAATCGTGAGTGTCTCTTCCCCTTCTATCGAAATACCCGTACCGCTTTCAAGTACATTGGCAATCGAGCTGGCGTCAAGCTGGAGCCCGTCTGCAGACAGCAGTGACAGGTCAACGAGATCACCTCTATAATAGACATCACCGTCAAGGCGAGAATCCTGTGCGACAGTGATACTGGCATCGAATTGGGCATCTGAGGTAAATTGCGTCGGAATACCAAACGTTACACCACCCGTCTCAGGTTCACCGTCAGTAACAGCAAGAACCTGTCCGAGTTGGTTTGTCTTAAAGTCTTCAGTAGCATCTGTATCCCATCCCGCAATGATGATCATCGTAATAATACTGATCACGATTGCAGACCCATAGAGAAGAATCTTACTATATAACCTGAAAAACGTACTCAATCTTTTTGTGCGTGTGAAATAGTCCGGATCCATGAAAATAATTTAGCAAAAAGAGTTAATTCTATCATAGGTAAATTTTTATAGGGAATGCAAGGGCTTGACGGCAAAGTCAGTTTCATGATACTCAGTATTCTTGAGTTATCATTACTCATCTATTACGTAACTCTTACGACGCTTTGATATCATAGATATATGACAAATAGACAACCGTTTTCGATAAAAAAATATATTTATCCCCTCGACACCATTATAAGAAGCGATGCAGAGGAAACGCTCGGAACTGTCCTCTCCCTTGTCACATCAAGCCATGCGGCTGTTTTTATCTTTGATGACCAGGATGAATTTGTAGGGTTAGTTTCCCCATATAAAACCCTGTATGCAAGTAACTATCCGTATACGACAAAAGTATCCTCTATCGCTTTTAGGCCTCCTACTATAACTGAAAAAACACCGGTCTACGAAGTAGCAGAGTACATGTTAGCAACCAAAATCTATACACTGCCGGTTTTTGACGACGACGGAGTGCTAACAGGTGTCATCCATGCAAAGACAATTTTGCAAGAGATTTTACAAGACACACAGCTCTTGGAGATCATCGGCAATAATCTCATACCGCATAATCCTATCAC
>CAZOHC010000003.1:13895-48456 GCA_964579845.1 uncultured Gammaproteobacteria bacterium
GATTACTGCATCCGTACGTGATGTTTTTCATATGCTCAAAGAAAAAGGAGTCTCGAGGTTGATCGTAGTTGATGATGAAGGAAGCCTGGCCGGTATCGTTTCAAGAAGCGATCTCATGCATACCTTGATTAAACCGACACCGAAAATGAGATTTCCTAAAGAAGGAACACATATGGGATATTACTCGTACGCAGGAGAGAAGAAATTCCGAAAAGATGACCCTATTCGTAAATATATTACCTCGCTCGTAGACACGATACCTGATAGTACTTCCAAAGTAAAAATACTTTCCCACCTGATTAACTCTGAACACAACAGCATCATCTTGGTCGATTCGGATAAAAGACCTACCGGATTTTTATCAATTCGGGATATCCTCCAGGCAATCACGCTGTTACGACCTGAAGAAGCAATTCCGTTAATCGTTAAAAAACCTGATGATGTCAGTGATGAAGAATGGCAAGAAATAACGGATTATTTGGTACGCTTCGGAAAAAAGCTAAAAGAGCGAATGGAGGTCGAGAAGATTGAGGTTGCGTCAAAGGGTCCCAAAAACGCGAATGGGGATCAAACAATATTTAATATTTCCTTAGTCGTCACCCCTGTTGCCGGAAAGGTTCTTATCGCCAAGACCAAACAAAGAAGTTTCCTGGACGGTATCCAGGAAGCGACAACCATGATAGAAAAACAACGAAACAGAAGCGGCGCGTCCAAGGACGAAACAAAGCACGCATCACTCTAGGAGGAATCAGTATGAAACAAAAGAATCAGAATACTGTCCCTGAAAAACACACAGATGAGCCAGAGGTAATCAGTTTCAGTGAGTTAGCAGACGAAGTAAAAGCGGACGAGTTGAAAGAAATGGAAAAAAACCGTCCGCATGTGCTTGATGAGCAGACTGCAGCCGGTAGCACACCAAATCCTGAAGTCGTAACCGCGAAAACAACACTCGAGCGAGCCAATAGAGTTGGTATGAATAACGATGAGGATAATGAGGAGGACAATGGAAACGAAGAATCCCGATAATGTATCTGCGTTAAGTACAATGGGAAATTAATCTCAAACCATCCCTCTTACCCTTCTCGTATATATACATAACTGTAATACCTGTCTGCTCCTGCGTCACCGCAACGTCCCGACCGATTACGACCCGACCAGTAACTTCAGTCCGAATGACTCAGTGAGGCGATGATTTGAATAGACCAGTGACAAGTCTGTCCGCCAAGATATACGTTTGAAATGAGCGTCTATTTTTGCTAGAATTCCACGTCTGGTTTGCAAAAGCCAGTGGACATTAACAGTTGAGACACATTGGAGGGATACGTGAGCATAACACCACGGGTCTATGCAAAGCGGGGTGTTGCCCTGCTTTTTGAATATTCAGCCTTCCTCGGCATCGGAGCGCTCTCGGCACTCTATTTCGCGAATACCAATTTCGCGTTGTATCACAGGATCGTCACCGAGGAGGTGCATTTCATCGTCAACGACGTCCTCATGGCATTTTTCTTTTTCATCGCTGCGAAAGAAATTCGTGAGGCTAGTCTTCCCGGCGGGAAGCTCGCAGACCTAAAGTCAGCAGCATTGCCGCTCATGGCAACAGTCGGCGGCATGGCCGTTCCGGCACTCATCTATTACACCGGGGCACAGGCACTCAATCCTGCACTGAGTAACGGATGGGCTATACCCATGGCAACAGACATCGCGTTCTCATATCTGCTGGCGAAGATCATCTTCGGAGTAGGACATGTCGCGATTCCGTTTCTCCTGCTGCTTGCAATCGCCGATGATGCAGGAGGACTTCTCATCCTGGCGGTGTTCTACCCGGCCAAACCACTGAACGTGATGATGTTCAGCCTCATTCTCTTCGCGATCGCGTGTGCCCTGTTCATGTATAAAGTCCTCAAGGTGCAAACCTTCTGGTGGTACCTTATTCCGGGAGCTATCTCTTGGATAGGATTTTATCTCTCAGGCCTTCACCCGGCACTTTCACTCGTGCCGCTTGCCTGGTGCATGCCGCATGAACAATCAGATATGGGTTTCTATGCCGAAGAGAGCGGTGATATCATCACAGTGAACGGACAGGAAGCTCATCTTCACAAGACCGACACGCTCAACCAATTCGCACACTGGTGGAAGCGGCCGGTTGAAGTATTTCTCGGGTTTTTCGGCTTCGTCAATGCCGGCGTAGAGTTTACCTCCATCGGTACAGGAACCATACTCGTTCTTCTCGGCCTCGTGGTCGGGAAGCCGCTTGGTATCATTCTCTTTACCAGGCTCGGTACCCTCTTCGGCTTGCGCTTACCGTCCGGACTACAGATGTCACACATCGCGGTACTCGGTAGCATCGCAGGCATCGGGTTTACCGTCGCGCTCTTTGTGTCTACAGTCGCTTTCTCGTCAGGACCTCTCCAAGAAGAGGTGAAGACGGGAGCGCTTCTCTCGATACTCTCAGCTCTACCGGCAATCGCTCTGGCTAAAGCACTGAGGATACGCGAGGAGTGATCTCAAATCGCGCCGTGGTCGGGAGTGTCAACACTCTCTACCACGGCTTTTTTCCGCATGAAATGAATCAGGTTTCATTGTCAGTTGCAGCATTTTCTTATACAATAACCTCGTATGAAAAGACTTCTGTGGGCCCTCATGTTTTTTCTCTCCTTTGGAATATTCGGGTTCCTGAACCTCGATCGTATATCTGCGAAAACGAATGACTTCCTCTACGTTTCTCCTTGTGAAACACCCAAACCCTATACCATCGGGGTAATCGATGCTGAGTTCGGGCTGAGTAAGCAGGAATTTACCGAAGCTGCGAACGAAGCGGCATCGATATGGGAGAAAGCATACGGAAAACCGGTATTTCAGTACAATTCTGATGCAGATCTGACAATACATGCCGAATTTGATGCCAGACAAGAACTGAGTACAGAGATTAATCAACTGAATTCAGAAGTAAAACAAAAAGATGACTCACTCCAGCCAAAAATAGATGAATATAATAGAAGGTCAAACGAACTGAAAGCGCGAATAAGCAGTCTGAATGCAGAAATAAGAAAATGGAATGAGTCAGGCGGAGCACCGCCTGATGAATATGAACGGATGAAGAACGAGCAAGAACAACTCCAGCAGGAAACAGAGGCACTGAACGCACTCGGAGACAGTTTATCGCTCTCAACAGAAGCATTGGTTCACGAAGCAGAGAATCTCAACAAAGCAGTAGATACGTTTAATGAAGCACTCAAGTTTAAACCTGAAGGAGGTATTTATACCCTTGACCAACGAGGAGAGCGGATTGTCATCACGATCTTCGACACCAGACAGGAACTTGTCCACATTCTGGCACATGAGATGGGTCATGCGCTGGGAATTGACCACGTTGAGGATGAGAATTCAATCATGTTTTCAAAAACGAACAGTGTGGTTTCTCCAACTGACGAAGACCTACGAGCACTCCGTATCGCCTGTCGTGAGAGAAACGCTATCCAGCTGAAATTCACTGAACTTTCCCTCAAACTGCATCAACTATTGGCACAAGATAAATAAGTTTATAAGGTTGTAAGTTTTAAAGTTTATAAAGCATATGCACAACCTTTTACATCAACTTTATCATTACAAACTTTATGAACTTTACAAACTAACTCGCGAGAATTCCCTCTTGCGGGTTTTTATGCAAAGGTGTACTATAATTTTCGTCTCAGCAATAATCTTATAAGAGATATGCAATCATTCTTTCAAAGAACGCAGGACGAACTGAAAGCCGCCGCCGAAAAGAGCGGCATCTCAGGTGAGCTCGCTGAAAAACTCCTCACCCACGATAACACCATTGAGCTCGATATTCCTCTCAGAAAAAAAGACGGATCAACTCAGATAGTAAAAGGTTACAGGCTCCAGCATGATAATACACTCGGGCCGTATAAGGGCGGCCTCCGTTACCACCCTGATGTCGCACTTGACGAAATTCAGGCGCTCTCTCTCCTCATGACGCTAAAAAATGCACTGGTCGATATCCCATTCGGCGGAGGCAAAGGAGGACTCAAGGTGAATCCGAAAGAACTTGATGAAGCAGAACTTGAGGAACTTACCCGTGAATTTACCAGACAACTTGCCGAATTCATCGGACCTGACCGGGATATTCCCGCTCCTGATGTGAATACCAATCCGAAGGTAATGTCCTGGATCGTTGATGAGTATAGCCGATACGTCAAAAAGCCATCACCGGCGGTCGTCACCGGGAAACAGATCGAAGACGGTGGCTCAGAAGGACGAACCGAGGCGACCGGATACGGCGGCGTCTATGCATTGCTCATGATTCTCAATCATCTCGGCAAGAAGCCGCAAGATATGACTGTTGCGATGCAAGGATTCGGTAACGTCGGCATGTATGCGATGGAACTGTTGCAACAGAACGGATTTATGGTGGTCGCTGTTTCTGATTCAGGCGGTGGCATCTATGTTCCGAATGGACTTCCGCCGATTAAGCAACTCGCAAAGTGTAAAAAAGAAAAAGGCTACCTTGCAGGATGTTACTGTGTCGGTTCTGTCTGTGATATTAACTATAAAGAAGAGGTGGGCGGACAGGATATCACCCCTGATGAGGTGCTTACGCTTCCTGTTGATATCATCATTCCGGCAGCGCTAGAAAATGTTTTGCACAGAGATAATGCGGACGATGTCAAAGCATCCATCATACTGGAAATGGCTAACGGACCGACGACGAAAGAAGCTGATGAGATATTCCACAAAAAAAATATTATAGTTATCCCGGATATTCTCGCCAACGCAGGCGGCGTCACGACGAGCTACTTCGAATGGTACCAGAATGTACATCAGGAGACATGGACGAAAGAAAAGGTGCTCATCAAGTTACGAGAAAAGATGGAGACCGCTGCACATCGAGTCTATACCTTAGCAAAACATGAACATATCTCGCTCAGAGAAGCTGCATTCATCACCGCTCTTAGGCGAATTGAAGAAGCGTATTGAGAAAAAAAATAAAATAAATTGCTACTAGCGAACCTGTCTGCCGACAGGCATGTTATCTGATGGGGAATGACAGCTTCATCGCTCCCTTATACACTTTATAAACCTTATCACTCCAGTTAAAAATGTTTGCGAAGAAAAATCTCGTCATGCTGGCAGTGTCCAGAATTTCTGATATTCTGTGTTCTCTGAGCTTCTGAGTACGACGAGCGTTCTGGAGCTTAGTCAGCTTTATATGGCTGGGTATGAATAACCTGAGGACGCTCAGATTCTGATTGATCTGGTGATAGGTTTCCGTTATTTTTCCGTTTTCCTTGAATAGGCTTCGTCAATGCGTAGCTGAGTACTTCGTCCATATGCTCGACGAATTTAAAATTCAGATCTTTCAGTACTTCTTTCGGCACATCAGCTAAGTCCTTCTTATTATTCTTCGGCAGAAGGATTGTCTTCAGTCCTGCACGGTGTGCTGCAATAACTTTTTCTTTTACGCCGCCTATCTCAAGCGCACGGCCTCTCAGTGTTACCTCACCTGTCATAGCAACTGTCCTGCTGACCGGAATCTTTGTCAGCGCTGATACGATAGCGGTTGAGATCGCGAGCCCTGCTGACGGACCGTCCTTCGGTACTGCACCTTCAGGTACATGCACGTGAACATCAGTTTTCTGATAGAACTTATCCGGAAGACCGAGTTGATCGGCACGGGATCTGATGTAGGACATTGCTGCCTGCATAGATTCTTTCATAACATCACCAAGCTGTCCGGTCATGATAAGTTGTCCTTTGCCAGGCATAAGCGCTACTTCGATAAAGAGAATATCCCCACCAGCTTCAGTCCAGGCCAGCCCTGTTGACATTCCGATCTCATCTTTCTTTTCAGCCAGAGCTGAGCGGTATTTGATCGGTCCGAGGTACTTCGGAATATCTTTTTCAGTAACGACAATCTTTCCTTTATGCCCTTCTGCAACTTTTCTGGCAACTTTCCGGAATACAGTCGCAACCCGACGTTCCAGATTTCTGACTCCCGCTTCACGAGTGTAGTGCTGAATGATGAAGAAAACAGCTGCATCATCCATCGAAACTTTTTTCGCATCCAGACCGTTTGCCTCAATCTGTTTTCTCAGAAGGAAATCTTTCGCGATCTTAAACTTCTCATCATGGGTATAGCCGGGGAAGGTAATAATCTCGAGACGATCACGAAGTGCAGGCGGAATCGAGTCAAGCATGTTCGCTGTCGTCACGAAGAGAACATCTGAAAGATCATACGGAACCTCAAGGTAGTGATCTGAGAATTCTGAGTTCTGTTCTGGGTCGAGCGCCTCAAGGAGTGCACTGGAAGGATCACCGCGGAAATCTGCGCCGACTTTATCAATTTCGTCTAACATGAACACGGGATTTTTACTTTCAGCGTCTTTAATCCCTTGAATAATTCTTCCCGGGAGTGCTCCGACATATGTACGCCTATGCCCGCGAATCTCTGCTTCATCTCTGATACCACCCAAGGAGACACGGACGAATTTGCGGCCGAGTGCTTTTGCAATAGATTTACCGATTGAGGTTTTACCGACGCCCGGAGGGCCGACGAAACAGAGGATCGGTCCGCGAAGCTTGCCTGATAACTTATGCACTGCAAGATATTCGATGATACGTTCTTTTGCTTTCTCGAGCCCGAAATGTTCTTCGTTCAGAATGTCCTCTGCAGTTTTAATATCTACTGATCCTTTCTCCTCAACTCTCCACGGCAGACTGATTAGCCAATCAACATAGTTTCTGATATACCCTGCCTCAGGATTAAATTGGTTCATCGCAGCAAGCTTTTTGACTTCTTTGCGGGCTTTTTCTTCCACATCCTGCGGCATCTTCGCAGCTTTAATCTTCATCATTAACTCAGCTGTTTCATTATCGCCGCCTTCTTCTCCGAGTTCTTTTTCAATAGTCTTTAACTTCTCTCGAAGCATTGCTTCACGAGCTCCCTTTTCGAATCGTTCCTGGGTCTTTGATGCGATTCTTCGCTCAAGTTCGAGCACTTTGATTTCCTTGGCGAGTAAGTCAGTAATCTTCTGGAGGCGCTCTTTGACATTGGTCATTTCAAGTAGCTCTTGTCGTTCCTGTGGCTTCAGGTCAAGTGCTGAGGCGATCAAATCAGAAAGCTCTGACGGACCTGTTTCAGACATGATATTCATAAAGACGAGGAAATCAGCAGACTTGCCGAAGTTCATGGCTCGTCTGAATTCATTGGTCAGATGATTGCACAGTGCTTGGATTTCAGGGGTGTTATCGACTTCTTCCGGAATTTCTTCAACTTTTGCCATGAGATAGCTGTCATGTTGTTCAAATGAGAGAATCCGAACTCGCGTTAAGCCACGGACTTGTGCGTTGATTTCACCATCAGCACGGATCATGCGCTCGATACGTGAGAACGTACCGACCGTATAAAGATCTTCAACGTTCGGATCATTCAACCGAGCATTTTTCTGAAGGACGAAACAAACAGTCCGCTCATTCTGAAACGCAGATTCTAATGCTGCCAAACTTTTCGGTCTGCCAAACGTGAGAACTGAGTCAGTATTGGGGAAGATTATGCCGTCTCTAATAGGGATTACAGGAACAATTTTTTCCATATAAAAGTAAAATTTACTAAGCAGTTTCTATGTGATAACTACGAAGTATTAGCACTCTATCATACCATCTGCTAGTTGTCAATAGCTTATAATAACTACCTCAAACAACGGTCAAAGGTAACGGTATCCGCTTATACTACATTTAGCCTAGTAATATGTCAAACACAGCTTGCAGCCTGCTTGGTTCTCATCGCGTGCCTCTTCCTGTATAATTATGATGTATGAAAAAAAAAGAGATAGAAAGACCGATGCTTCCGGAAGATATCCAGAAACCTGAACAGTTAAGTGAAAAGTTGCACTCTGCTGAAGGACGATTTGCTGATCTCATCACTGCATTTTCAGGCAGTATGGTCTTTGTCTATTTTCATGCGATCTGGTTCTCATTCTGGATTCTTGCAAATGCAGGCATGCTTCGGCCGTTTGTACATCCTTTTGACCCGTTTCCCTATGGATTACTGACGATGATCGTTTCACTCGAGGCTATCTTCCTATCCACGTTCATTCTCATCTCACAAAATCGCCAGGCACTTGTTGATACGTATCGGGAATTAGAAGAAGATAAGGAACAGGCACAAGAAGAGAAAGAACAGGCGGCGCTTGAAAAAGACGTTGATAAAATCGGTGAGGAAATAGAGGATGTCGGCGATGAAGTCGAAGGAATCGGAAAAGACGTTGATGAGATGCAGAAAGATATTGATGAGATTAGACGTGCTATGGTTCTCATTCAAGAGAAGCTTTCAAGTGTCGAGAAAATTAAGGGTTCAAAAGATAAATAACTGTCATTTATAGCTGCCCACTGCAAGTACTACTACTCCACAATCCTTTCCCGCTTGCTTGTGCTATGCGCTCTGCTTGTTTAAACGCTGATTGGTACTCATATGGCTGTCCATACGTATACTCGTAGGCATATCCCTCTTCAATCATGAGAAGGTTCACGTGTCGGCCGTCCTCCAGAAAAACATACCGAAGCATTCTCCCGTAGCGATCGCGATCTGTCTGTGTCGGATCACTTTCAAGTCTCACCTTGACGCCTGTCATGAGCGCTTGGGCATACGCTGATGCTTGACGCCCGAAGCACTCCACACCTTTTCGTGGATCAACAGTCTCAGGTGTATTAATGCCGATCAAACGAACGGTCTCGCGTTTTTCCTGAAAGAGTACGGTAATCGTATCTCCGTCTACGACGCGTACAACAGGATAGAAAACACCATCAGCTGATTCACCAAGTATCCGAGATTCATTCTCTGTGACAGTCTGAGAGGGTGTGGGAGTAGGTGTGGACGCAGGTTGAGTTACGCTCGCTGTTCGATCGACAGGCTGAGGATTCGGTGCCTGTGCATTAGCGAACAGGAGATACAGAATACCCAAACAAACGACGATAAAAAAGAAAGGAGAGAGAAGGCGCCACCGGGACTGCATACCGTTCATTCTACCTTACGCGAATGAACAAGCAAAGCGGTCAGTTCGACGCTTTACTGGACTCAACAATCATGACACGTTTCCCTGAATACATTGCCTGCATTTTTATCGCATTTTGCAAAATACTTCTCATATTTATCTCTTCATTGTAGCGAAGTAATTCTTCACGCTGCTTTTCTTGTTTTTTGGTATTCATCCTCCTCCTTTCTTACGTTCGCTGTATTGCCTTACCGGTAATAAGCAGTAGTAATGATCCGCTGATTGCAAGCATAAATGACGAGAGATTAAACCGCTCAAGGGTAAATCCGAATAATGTGTTCGCAAATATCCCTCCGAGCAGCGCTCCCCCCATTCCGAGGAGAATATTACTAAGGAGCGCACGCTCCCCTCCTCGGGAATCAATCGCATAACCGACCAACCCGACGAGAACTCCGAAAAGTAACCATGCAATTAAATTCATAATAAGATCATACGGCGAGAGGATGAGAATAAAACAAAGATAGCGTAAGAGATCTGATAGAAGGAGGTTTAGTGTAAATACCGACGGGTAATGGCAATAAGTTCGTCCATATCAAATGGTTTTAAGAGATAGCCATCAGCACCGACTCTCGCTGCGATATTCTCGGTTTTTGAATCGGCAGAAAGGATGAGGAGTGGAATTGAGGATGTCTCAGTGCCGGTACGTAGCTCTGACGCGATCTGCTCCCCGTCTTCTCCTCCTAACCGAATGTCAAGAAAGATAAGATCAGGGAGCATTTTTTTCAGTGCGTTAGTAATCTCGATTTTATTTCTCGCATGAGTAACCGAATATCCTTCATCTTCCAAGATGATTTGCATAACTTCACTTATGCTTCGGTCATCTTCTGCCAATAAGATAGCTTTTCCCATAACGTAGTACGCACTATAATCACGTTGTAAGCATCTGTCAAGAATGTTATGCTCTGCTGTCTGAATGCAGGGTCAGTTAGGCGTGAACCTGAGTGTGTTCAGTGTCCATAGTAATCGTCCTCAGCCTGTCTGCACCATTCTCTTCCAAAATGTCTCTGGCACTATTTTCCGTACGGGATCTGGTAGGAACAGCGATGAGGATAGCTCCTGCATTGATCTGTTCTTCATAGACTCTTGCGTCCTCCTCACTGAGGCCAAGACCCATTAAGGCACCGACTAGACCGCCTGCCAAAACACCTGTAGCTGCACCTGAGACTGTCGTCGCAGCTACTCCAGTTAAACCTAGCGCCGCTGCAACCGGTCCACCGATGAGAAGCGCTCCGACACCTGGAATAGCTATTGCCCCGATACCGATCAGGAGTCCTGCTAGCGCTCCGACTGCTGCTCCTGTTGTGGCACCGGTCACTGCACCTTCCGCAACATTGTTCTGGTCAGATCGTGTACCTTCCTCGCGTTGGATAGTGTCTTTCATCACGATTGAGATATCTTTCGGATCAAATCCTGCTGCTTTTAGTTCTTCAATCGCATCATCAGCATTTTCCTTTTCTGAGAAAACACCGAGTATCATTTCTGCCATAATTCTCACCTCCTTTCACACGTACTTGTATCGTACAGCGTGTACGAAACGTAGGGTTATCGTAACGCTCATCATTAAGAACAGAACATGGATTATGTAAGAAAAATGGCAGAAATGAAGACTATTTTAGAGGAGTTCTGAATAGACGACTGTCCTCTGTGAGTAATTCTTTGCCTGACTGTCATAATGACCTCGGCACGTTATGAGATTTAACCGAGCTTTATCGTGTGGACCAAAGACCTCAGCAAGAGGAAAATTTTCATTTTCATACACCGCAACATGTGTCACGCTAAAGGTTATCTCAGTATCGTCACTGAGATGCACTATAATAGTATCCCCTTTCCTCAGACGATCAAGATTATAAAAAATTGCAGGTGCACCGGTAATCGTATCGAGATGCCCTGCCATAACAGCATTACCTTTCTCACCCGGACTATATCCCAACTCATACCACGCAACATTCATGTCGTGCTTCGGTACATCCATATGTCTCTTCTCGTCCAACCCAACATACTCGACTTCTGCGCTCACCTGTAATGAAGGGATACTGAGCGTTACAGGGCGTGCATGCTGCGTGGAAACTTGTGTGGCTTGTGTTTGTTCGGATTGATTTGACGAAGGTTCAGGGAGAACGAAGGATTGTTCTGAAGAATTACCGGTACGAGTATAAGCAGAGATTATGATTCCCAGGGTAATCAGAGTAATGATGATAAGGACAATTCTTTTCATAGGTTACCGATAGATACTCCCTCTTTTCAGATGAAGAAGTATCTATCGGCTGCATAGTGTCTAGTTTCCTCCTCTGCCGGTTGCCGGAGCACCATCCGGAATGGTCGCATCCCGAACCTCTCCTGTTGGCGTCGGAGTGTGTGTAGTCGTTATGGTCGGTGTCGGGCTGACAACAGTGGTCGGTGTTGCTGTTTGTGCGAAAACCGCTGCACCTGCTCCCATGACGAGCGCGATCACAACCGTCGTTACAGAAAATATAATTAGCTTCATAATATTACATCACCTCATTTCCAACCAAAGATTTTCGAATACCTCGGATTCATTCTGATTACATGAATATAGATACGTAGTATCGGAAAAATATATAGTAATAGGATTAAAGAAGTGTAAGAGATCAATAATAATCTCAACTATGGGGCACCTGAGGAATGTTGTTGAGGAGAAAATACAACGAGATGCTCGCTACTTTTCAGCCGGAACATACGCAGGGCGAGTCCCCCCGAGTAGTTCAATAAGTTTCTGTATAAATTCACCGATCACAGTCATCACCTCCTTAAAAATAATTCCAACTCGCATACTTTTCACGAAGTTGTTCTTCAGTAATATTCACCGGCGGTAATCCGACTGTTTCCTTAAATCCCTCATCAAGGAGTGATGCAGCCCATGCGTCCCGTTCCAGAATTCCCGGAGCGCCGAGGATTACAGCAAGCAGAGTTTTTCCTCCACGTTCTGATACGACAATCGTCGTTCTTCCGGCTTTGCCGGTGTTCCCAATTTTCACTCCGGAGACATTCGGATATACGCCGATAAGGCCGTTCCAGTTATATAAATCAAACTGTTTATGCGAAACATTCTCAGGAAGGAAGACATAATCTTTTTTCACGACCTCACGGAAAAACGGGTAATGTGTCAGTGCATATTTCGTCAAGATTGTGAGATCCTCAGCACTACTATAGTGATCTGCATTATCAAATCCCTGCGGATTCGTAAAATGAGTGTCTTTCAGGCCAAGAAATGAAGCTTTTCTATTCATTGCACGAATGAATACAGCTTCTTTATACTTTTCATCAATCCCATCACTGATCACTTGTGCTGCATCGTTCCCTGAGGTCAGCATGGTTGCATGGAGGAGTTCTGAGAGTGTTAGTTTTTCGCCGGGTACAACCCCTATTTTCGTCGGAATTTGATCCGCTGCATGTTTCGTTACGGTAAAATGCTCATCAGGATCAGCGAGATCCAATGCAACAACTGCCGTCATAATCTTCGTGAGGGATGCAATCGGAACTGACTCTGATAATCCTTTTTCCCGAATTACCTCACCGTTATCGAGGTCAATCAAGGCGTAACTTCGAGCCTGGTCATATGCTGCAGCTGCATGCGTCTGAGCGATAAATGACGTTCTCTTTTGAAGACGAAATGTATTTTTATGCTGCTGCAACTTCACATCCAGTGTTTTAAAAATATCTTCTTTCTCAGGGATGGGTTTTATAAGCAATGATGGAGTTAACTGCATGAGCTGGAGGAACACGATAAAAAAAATCGAGAAAAACGAGCCGAGAAAAATTCTTTTTTGCATTGATGAAAGTCGTTCCATATTATTAGATCCCCCCCTGGATTCTTCGGGTCATAATTGAGTTATCAGCTAATTTTTCACCGAACTCAGATTTCAGCTGAGCCCAAAGTTCATGTCGGCCGTCGTCAAATCCCAGCGCCCACATGCCGACGCCGCCCAAATTCTTTTCTTTCGCAAACTGATACTTTAACTTTAACGACTTTTCATCATCGAGGAATATCATCCTCCAGATTCCATCTGTTTGGTATGCTTTCCACCCTACTTTACCGACGTCATCCCAGCCTGTCTTCTCAGGAGTAATCTCCTCACTGGCAGCTGTGTATGTTTGTGCGTTTGCTTTCGGCTTAAAGTGAGCCAGCTGTCGCCTACGATTCTGCCAATAATAGTACGAGTACCCTTCATATTTTGAAGCTTTTACTTCAGGGTTTGAGACCGGGTAGTTGTATCCATACCATGGAAGTCCGAGAATCAGCTTTTCAGCAGGCATGTGAACTAAAAAGTCTTCGACTGCGGTTGAGACATCATACCAATATTTTCCTTCTTTATACCCATAGAGCGGTGACGTCGGAATAACCGTATCAGACCCTGATGTTGCAAAATCATAGGCCATCATGAATACACCGTCAGACGAGTTACCGATGCTTGCGATATCGTAAAGTTTCTTCACTTTCACTGATGAAGCATAGACTGACACCGTGACGTATGATCCCGGAAGCGATTCATGCATGCGGTCTGTAATATTTTTTACAAATGCACTGAATCTATCACGTCTGGCTTTTCCTGAATCACCGACATACTCAATATCGACGTTGATTCCATCTATTCCTCTGTTTTTTACCTCAGTGACTGCCTGCGATATCGCTCTCTCCTGGGCTTCTTCACTATCGAGAAATGCTTCGATCGTGTCGTTGTCCATAATCGTTACTGTGAGAACGACACGTGTCCCGTGATCATGCGCTTTTTGAAAGAGTTCGGTCGCTTGTTTACTATGAAATCGCTGATAACCCAGGCTGTCTTTATCCAAATTTCCATCCGCAGTAATCGGAACGTCAAAATACGCGAGTGTCGTAAGTGTACTGAAATCGACGTTGTCTAATTTATGCAGGGTCCAGTACGGAGCAAATCCGAAAACTTCATGGGTACTCTTCGCTTCGTTTAGTGGTTTAAGAGGACTTAAGGTTGCAATGATCGGAGAAATAATTGTCTCGATATTTTTTCCGTTCACGGAAAGATAGAGTCCTAAAAGGAGGAGAAAAGAAAGGGAAACTAAACCCCATGACAGGAAAAGTTCTTTCACCGAGATCCTTCCGATGAGGTTAAATATAGCTCTCCTGGAAGATTTATTCTCCGGAGAATGCGACAGATGAGTATCAGGCAGTCGTGTATCCATATGCTGCGCCTGTTTTACTAGACAGGGTACGGTGAGGAGAATAACAACAACCCTTTATCGTGTCAAGCACAACGTAATAAATCAACTATAATTATGTAAGAGAGGGGTAAAATCCGGTGAATGTAAGAGAATGGATAGAAAAAGGCAGAGGTAATCGAAACAGAAGTAGTTCAGGCACGACCCAGGCACGAATTATGCAAATTGTCCTTTCTTACAATTCGTGTTATAATTTCGACGATTATGGTACATACCATTCTGGTCGTCGAAGACGATAAGGGTCTGCAAAAATATCTGAAAGAGCTTTTGCTCGATAATGGGTATGCTGTCCAAGTAGCAGGAGACGGTATTCAGGGCCTTGATCTGCTGACGAAAAATGTTCCTGACGTCATGGTACTTGATTTGGGTCTTCCGAACATGAGCGGAGAAGCTGTCCTCTCTGAAGTACGAAAAAAATACAATGACCTCCCTGTCATCATCCTCACCGCTAAAGATTCGATCAATGATATTGTCCAAGGCCTCTCAATAGGTGCTGACGACTATATGACAAAGCCGTTCGTCGCAGATGAATTCCTCGCACGTATCAAAGCACGTCTCCGAAAAACAGGTGATAATGAAGGAAAGCTGACTGTCAGCGATCTGGAGCTGGATAATAAAACACTTGAAGTGAAGCGAGGCGGGAAAGATATCCAGTTAACACCTCAGGAATTTAAACTTCTCCAATACCTGATGAGTAATAAAGGACGGATTTTAACCCGTGAGATGATTCTGAATCGTATCTGGCTCTACTCATCTGACATCGAAACCCGTGTCGTTGATGTGTACATGGGCTATCTCAGAAAGAAGATAGATACTGGTTACCCGAAAAAGCTTCTCCACTCCGTCCGCGGCTTCGGCTACGTCATAAAAGAATAGGCTGGTCTGACGATTACTAAACCCAGAAGGCTGTGTAACTGTTTGTTAGAATACAACCATGAAATACAAACCACGTGAAGAAGGAACGAAAATTCAGGAAAAAGATTACTCCAAAAAAGTTATATTCTCACTGGATGATTTTAATACATCCGGCCATCTGCTCCAAACAGTGACTATTCCACCTCACACAAAACAACGTCTCCATGAACATTCTATGCAAACAGAAGTGTATTATATTCTGGAAGGTGAAGCATCAATTATCATCAATGAACATACATTCGCTGCAAGGCCTGGCGATGCATTTATTGTTGAACCGGGCGATAAGCATTTCCTTCGGAATCAATCAGATATTGATTTTACCCTCATCACTTTTAAAATAAACAAGCCTGGTGACGATCAAGACACAAACTGGTTAGAAGAATAAGCACATTATAGTGTCAAAAGATCAAGAGCTGCTGCTGCCGACCAGGCTTGTTTTCGGCAAGATTCCTGACCTTTCGAATTTTTATAGAGCAGGTACTGAGCAGTCTCATCTTTGACATAGAGTTCAATCGGACTTCCGAAGTGTCGGATCGGTCTGAGTGTTGCCTCTTTGAGAAGATCTGCTTCTCTGGTGAAGCCCCAGTTCGTAATTCCCTCATGTACCATACCGTTTAATATCGGCCAGAAACTGCCGTTATGATAGTTATCCTGCGAAGGTACATACGTTGGAGAATTTTTACTCATTGTCCTGACACCGGCATCAGGCTCAAACATATCCGGTAAAAACCCTCGCCTGACGAAATCAGTGATGTATTCATCTGCCACAATAGATTCCTTTTTGCCGTTTTTCGTATACGTTGCCCACAGCAGCAGTAACGGATTACCTGTAATCGTCTTAATCTGATTTTTAGCACCGTCTAGTGCTTGCGCTGCGTAATGATACTGACCGTCACGAACGATGAACATGTCATTAAAACGCTTTTTCATTGCTTCAGCTTGCGCTTCGAGTTTATGCGCAAACGGTGCTGTGTGAGAAATGTTGATCGAAGTATCAGCATAAAAATCATCCCAAAGTTTCAGCGCGAGCCAAGCATAGCCCTGCACCTCAACAGGAGCGATCGGATAAAGCGGGAACTCACCCGTGCTCGTCAGCATCGATTCAACAGAATCAGTCCATGATTGGACGACCAAACCTCCGTGTTTTCGTTCTTTCGGAAGCTCATATTCCAATAATTGGTCTTTATCCGAATCACCGTAGGTAATAATCCAGTTAAGTCCTGCCTCTACATTCGGGAGAATTGAGAGGAGAAATTCATTATCCCCTGTCTGTTCCCAGTATTTATAGAATGCGATCAGAAGCAACGGAGTTGCATCTATCGAATCATAATTCCGTAATTTTCCGTCGGGGTAGACATACCATGGTTTCGCATCAAGCGTTATGAGGCGTTCATAGTTATCAGGTCTGTATTCATGAATTCCTTTCCCAGGCTGTTCACCGCTTTCTATATTTGTTTCCGTCCCTTGGAGTGATGCGAGTGTCAACAAACCACGACGGCAGATCGCAAGTAATGAAGCCGTATCAAGAGAATCGGTATGAGGATTGGATGCAATTTTTAATAATTTCAAAATCGTCTTCGCACTGTCCCGTCCGAAAATGCAACTATACACATCCTCTTTTCCGGAAGCATTGATTCCGTGCTCCGTCGCAAGTTCATGGAGCGTTGTATAAATATGATTTCGCAGGTGATAAGTATCCATAGAGCAGAAAATAATCGTACGTGTAGGAAGAACGTATCATAGGGGAGAAGCCGGAATCAAGCGGAGCCGGTAATTTTCTTACATTAAGCATCAATCATGCAGCTGCGTTCTATTGGTATGTTTATATCTTCCGTTTACGATAAGGCGGGGATGTCCAACGGGAGATTTCAATAACCTCCGTTTCGTTACGGTGAGGATGCGGTCATAAATCTCTTCATATCCATCTACCATGTTTTTTACAGTAAACTTTTTTATCGCATAATTTCTCGTCCCTCGTCTATCGATACTATGAATGTTGCGTATCGCGTGAATCATTTCCTTCGTATTATCCACGACATATCCTGAAACCCCATGTTTCACCAGTTCAGGAACAGACCCTTGATTAAATCCTATGACCGGCGTGCCACACGCCATTGCTTCGATGAGTGTTAGACCGAAAGGCTCTCTCCAACAAGCAGGATGAAGGAATGCCAACGCCCCACTCATTAATGTATTCCGTTCCTCTTCATCTACTTCTCCGATCCACGTAATCTTTCCACCGAGACGAGGTTTTATATACTTTTCATAGTAGGTAAGCTCAACCGAGTCAACTTTCGCTGCAATAATCAGCGGAAGGTTCAGATGCAACGCAGCATCAATCGCGTGGTGTACCCCTTTTTCTGCTGAGATGCGTCCGACGTAAAGCAGATACTTGCCATGTTCAGAAGAAAACGGATAATGCTCCATTGAAAACCCGTGATAGACCGTCCCGGCATAATTCAGATGCGGAGCAGGTACTGCCTGTGCTTTTGAGATGGTTACCAAATACGGGTGATCCATTTTCTCAAATATCTTTTTATTATCAGCCGTTATCGGGCCATGTAATGTAAAAACAGAAGGCGTTCGTGCGAGTTGTGCAGTCGGCAGTCCCAAATGCCATGTGTGATCATGGATAATATCAAATGAATCCTGCATCGCATATGCTTTCCCTATACCTAAAAGTGTCCAGGGATTTGCACCATACGGATCAGCCACGCCGGTATCTGTTAGATTTATCTTTGTAATAGGAATGAGCTGTGCAGAGGTGACTGAATCCCCGGAGGCAAAAAGCGTGACATCATGACCTCGCTTTACTAATTCTTCCGTGAGAGCGGAAACAACTCGTTCAGTTCCCCCATACTTCGACGGAGGAATCTTCAGAACAGGGGATGTAATTTGTGCGATTCGCATAAGAAATCTATTGTAGGATAACTATTTTGCGTAAGAGTAAGAAGATATGTGGGTAAATGTTGTGCAAGAAAATCCACCGGTTACCAATCCGTTATGAAGAAGTCATTTGACTCCGGACAAAAATATCAGCACTCGCCTGGATGCGTTCCGGTTCGAGATATTCTGTCAGATCCAGTGCGTGTTGATCGAGATACTCAGGATAACCATGTATAGTTCCGTCGACAAACGTGGGTGAAAGTACCAAAGGGTTCATAATGCCCCACTTCTCCGCAAGTGAGTGATAATAGCCCGTTTGCACATATGGTCTGAGCGGATGTGTTTTCATGCCATCATCACTGAACGTTGTCAGCTGCGAAAAAAATGTCTCCAACTCACGCTCAGACATCTCTGAAAACTCATAGTCCCGCAATAATTCCCATGGCGTTCGATTCGGTCCTTGGCGAGGAAGCGTAAACTCTCCTTTCCGGTACGACTCATACATGCTTTTATTGACAACGCTTGTAATAAGTTCGATAGACTTATGCGTTCCCATACTCGTTTTCAGCTTATCTCCTTCCATATCCAGAACAAGATCATGGGATGCAAGTACTCGCTTTTGATCCTTCTCGTCATCCCACAAACTCTTTCTCAACCGATACGTTCTTTCCTGTATCTGAGGATTTGAAACACAAAAAATTACTAATGCATCAGGACTCGCACCCTGTCGTTTAATGATTGATGTTCCGACATCAAATGCATCATCAACCCCAACCAACTCCTCTAGAATCAGATGCGTCTCATCGGGGTGCGTTAACGGTAATTCCTCTTCAGCAGCTTTCAATGCACGATCCCCCATCATTGATGTCTGTCTGATTTCTTCAGGTGACGGGGAACCGTATGAAGATGTCTGAAGTCCTAAGGCAATACCGGTTTTTACCATCGAAGCAGTTGAGAAGTAATGCAGTCGAAGCTTTTTTCCCTGCTCTTTAAGAACGTTTTGTATCGCACTGTCTTCTTCAAGGTGCTGACTACCCTGCCCGAGCACTGTTCCTTTCATGATGCCTGACTCGCCGGTCAATGCGAGAATCTTCACTGTCTCAGGATGGCTTTCAAAACGAGGAAGAAGGACGGAATTAATGGCATTACCTATTTCCGGGTGTGCATCATAGACTTCGGATGAAAACTGTTGTTCTACCTCGATATGACGGGAAAGTTCCGGTGTCATTTCCTGCTCTGTCATATTTTCTGTTGCGGAAGTCTCACTTCTACCACAGTTCCTTTCTGTAACTCTGACTGCACACTGAGTGACCCTTTGTGATAGTTGATGATATGCTTAGCTAATAATAATCCGACTCCCATCCCGGCTTTGTGATTATTTGCACCTTTGTAAAATCCTTCAAATATTTTCGTCAGATCTTCTCTGGCGATTCCGGATCCCTTATCGCTGACACGCATAATAATAGTCTGATTTTTTATTGAAAGCTCTATCGTGATAAGTGATTCTCTCGGCGAGAATTTTATCGCATTTTCAAGCAATGCCGTGACGACCTGCAGTAGCTTTTCTGAATCCCCGATTACGATATCGGTACTTTTCTCTACCGTATTTTCAAAAGTAATTTCACGTTCGGGATACGCCATCTCACAACGCTCAATGGCTGACATAACGATATCAGAGAATTTTGTCTCGCGGAGTATAAACTGTAACTGACCTTGTTTGATTCTGTTTACTTCTAAAAGCTCGCGAACTAAGTTCGTAAGCCGTTTACTCTCTTCATATAATTCATTTATCCATTTTGATTCTGAAGGACCCAGATTATTTTTTCGAGAATGAAGGAGCTGAATATACCCGTTAATTGAGGTTAAAGGAGTTCTCAGCTCATGTGATGCGAGTGAAATAAACATATCCCGAACTTCCAAGGCATTCTTCGTTTCCTCATACAATTCATTTTTCTTTATAGCCAAACTTGCAAAAGAACCGAATAACTTTAAGATGTCTGTTTCTTTTTTAGAGAAGTATTTTTCTTTTTTACTTCTGAGAATCAGTACTCCTTCTGTGTGTTCTTTGTAGGAGAGGGGAATAAAAACTAAAGACGCAATATCTGTGTCTTCTGTCGTATTAACTTTTTTTATATCTTCATTATGTAGAACAATCGCAACATTTTCAGTGAGTGAGGTGTGGGTATTACCGTCCTGCCTGACCTTATACGCTGCTGCAGATTTGGTCGAGCCATACACTGTAGTCAATGTGTTATCCTCACACCGAACAATAAGGCCGTCATCACCTTTTACAAGCTTAATCGCTTCATGAACGATTGTGTCATATGTTTCATCCAACGTTAAAGGAACCTGAAACTTTAAGCATGCTTTATAAATCTTTTCAAGAATATTGTCTGTTTCCATATCAAATGAGCACAGGTTCAAATTATACTATAGAAATACAGAATTATGGCAGTGTATTAGCGTTTCTTAACGTATTCTTACACTATATTAATTTCTTTATTATCTGATCAGCTTATGATCCTTATCATAGAGTAACAAAAGTGCACAGTTATTTCCAACTACACTATGACAGAGCTAACAGTAACCGAAAAGATAGAAACGTTTTTCTCAGACTATACGCAACTCCAGTATAAAAAAAGGCAAACAGTACTCAGTTCTCATGATGAGAACAATTTCATCTATTACGTTAGCTCAGGATACATCCGCGCCTTTCGCCTTTCTGAAAATGGAGACGAACTGACATTGCACATTCTAAAGCCCGGAGATTTTTTTCCGATGACATACGGCATGAATAACCTTCCGAATATCTATTACCTCGAAGCACTGACACCACTTTCTGTAAAAAAAGCACCTATTAATACATTTCTCGATTTTATAACAGCGTCTCCTGACGTTTTCTTCACACTAACTTCACACACCATGGACAGATTTGATGGTCTCCTCGCCCGCATGGAATATATGACATGGAGTAGTGCTTACACCAGAATTGCTGCAGTTCTCTTTAACTGTGCGAAACAGTTCGGTAAAATAGAAGAAACAGGCATTACAATTCAGATACCGCTTACACACCGTGATATCGCGACGCTGGTCGGCCTGACACGCGAGACCACATCGATTGAGATGAAGAAATTAGAAAAGAAAGGAATCATTACCCGAAGAAAGAAAATGCTTACGATTCATAACATGAATGCGCTGGAATCTGCGTCTTTGCTCGGCAATGAACCAGGACTTCTCGCCAATCATTTTCTCTAAAACGAGAAGAGAGACGGAGGAATAAATCTACCTCCATCCCTGCTTCTCTCCTACTTTACTTCATTTTTTGTTGTGCCCTGGATGTTGCTTCATCGATCTCTTTTTGAATCTTTTCTGCTTTATCCGACACATTTCCAGCCTGATCCGCTGCAGCAGTACCTGCCTCGAGTGATTTCTCACGTAAGTCTTGAAGTGTCTTATTTCCCCACTTCTGAATATCCTGAATCTGTTTCCCGACTTTCTTCCGTTTCTGTGGATCTGAGAGAATATTAGCAACCGCGATACCGATAGCAGCTCCGGCAACAGCACCAAGTAGCCCGGTAGCAACCGGACTTACATCTTTTTTTTCATAATCATAGCTGTCATGATAATTTCCGTTCATTTCGTTCACCTCCTTTCAAAAAGTATTACCTACTTCTGAAAATTAGTGTATATCTCATCATTAAGAACAGAACGAGAATTACGTAAGAGTAATGATAGAATCATAAAAAATAAAAAAATACCCGCTTGTTACGTCGGGTATTTTTTTAATGCCTCATTGAGGAGAAGAGCAGGGACTACGCACCCTTGTACTGTCCTCAATGATATGTCATGGGGTTAAGCAGAGCTCGATCGTCGATGCCTTGCTCTTCCACCTTTACGCCCTGCAAGTTTTGCCTCTTCCGGCGTAAATTTATGAGCCGTACCTTTGGCGTGTGCAGCTTTACCGCCTTTACTGGCGATAGCAATCTGCTTTTCCTTCGGCATACCGGCAAATCCGCGGCGTTTTTTACCTTCTGAATTCATAGTTTTTCATCACCCCCCTTCAAGTAGATCATTGTAGACATATCCTATATCTCTTCATTAAGAACTGGACATTAATAAGGTAAGGAAACAGAAAGAAATCATACTTGAGTTATGAAAATAAAGCAAACCTGCTCGAGTAAATATATCTATTGTTTAGCTTGACCACATAAAAATAAAATGCTTATACTGAGTAAGAGTTCGGTAAGAAATCAGAATTTTTTTTAATCAACTATGTCTGTACTCACTGCAAAAACTAAAGGGCAGAGTCTCTATTACTCTGTCGACAATCTCTTTTCCTTGGTAATAGATCATCACCTCCCGTCTACCAAAATCGACATGAAGGTATTTACCTCAACCGTTAACACACGGGAAATTCCTTGGACCTATGCCTTTCTGAAACAATCACTTCCCAGCATCCTGCATTCAACCTGCTATAATGATGAGAAAATTCCTTTTTCAGTTGAGGTTACAAGAACAGAACTCGGACATCTTTTTGAACATATCTTGCTGGAATATCTCTGTCGGGAAAAACTCCGAAAAGGATGTGAAGAAGCAGTTTTCAGCGGAAGAACGAACTGGAACTGGGAACGTGAGCCTTTCGGACTGTTTCATATTATCATTGACATGGGGGCAGACGATCACGATATTTTTCCTCAGGCACTGCAAAAAACCATACTTCTGACAAAACAACTCGTCCTCGCAGACTATCGACAAATCAGCACAAAAACTTTCCTTCCGCCAGTTCACCCCGATGGTCAAACAATAAACCTCTCTGAGTAGTCTGTTGCGGTTGCCAGGCAATCTCATGACATTATATACTTAAGTTTATGCACGAATTCTCAACGCCTATGATGCGACAGTATATGGAGATTCGGAAAGACTATCCTGACTGTCTGCTATTTTTCAGAATGGGCGACTTCTACGAATTATTCATGGAAGATGCTCATACAGGTGCAAGAATTCTTAACATTACCCTCACCGGAAAAGCAGGCGGAAAAGACGGAAAAATACCGATGGCAGGCGTGCCGTATCACGCGGCAGACGCTTATATAACCAAATTGGTCAAAGCAGGATATAAAGTCGCAATTTGTGAGCAATTATCTCCTCCGAATAAAAAAGGACTTGTCAAACGCGGTGTCGTGAGGATTGTAACACCTGGCACTATCATGAACGAGGCCGGTCTTGATAAAAAAGCACATAACTACATTCTTTCACTGACACTTTCTGATATAGGGTACAGTATCGCTGTGTCTGATGTATCAACCGGGTACTTTGCCGTTAAAGATTCTACAATAACAACTGATCTAGGAGCTATAATGGACGAGATTTCCCAACTGCAACCGGCTGAATGCATTCTTCCTGAAGAACTCTATCAAAGAACGGATCTCCTCCAGGTGCTCCACTCACAGAAAACGATGAACATTTTCCCGTATACTCACTTTCCGAAACAGATTTCAGATGCTGAGAAGATTCTTAAAAAGCACTTCGGCATAGCAACACTTAAAGGGTTTGACATACCTGAAACCTCTGCATCGCTAATTCCGGCCGCAGCGCTGATTACCTACCTTACAGATACACAAAACGGCAATATCCCCCATATAAAAAAAATTGTTCCATATGCTGCGTCTGATGGAATGATCTTAGATAGATCTACGATGATAAATCTTGAACTTTTTGCAACAATTCGCGACCATGACACAAAAGGTTCACTTCTCTCAGTTCTTGACGATACTATAACGGCAATGGGAGGACGATTACTGAAAACCTGGCTGACGAAACCGCTCCGGGAGAAATCTGCAATTGAAGAGAGACTTGATGCAGTCGAAGAATGTGTCGAGAAGTCAGCGCTCCGACATGAACTTCGGCAGACACTGAAATATATTCCTGATATTGAAAGACTTATGTCACGATTAAGCGTCCAACTGGGAAACGGACGGGACATTCTATCACTCAAACATGCACTTATTTCCGTTCTTTCAATCAAACAACAAATAGATGAACTAGAAACAAAATTCTATCGACAACAGTATCTAGAAATCTCTGATGAACTTCGGACTCTCATCAGAAGAATTGAGGAGGTAATGACAGAAGATCCGCCTGTGTCGGTTCGTGAAGGAGGGATGATCAAGCCGGGAGTTGACAAGGAGCTTGACGACCTTCGCAATTCAATCAGCGATAGCAAACATTGGTTATCAGACTTAGAAAAAAAAGAACGGGAAGCGACGGGAATTCAAACGCTGAAGGTAAAGTTTAATAAGGTCTTCGGGTTTTATATTGAAATCTCAAAGTCCAATCTACACTTAGTCCCGGCGCATTACATACGAAAACAAACGCTGGTAAACGGGGAGCGATATATTACTGAAGCATTGAAAAAGCATGAAGATATCATCTTAACGGCAGAAGAAAAAATACATGACATTGAGTACAAAATATATCTGAATTTCTTGGCTGAAATTCAAACGTATACGGATCGTATCCAAAGTGCAGCACAGAGCATAGCAACTATCGACGTTATTTCTACTTTTGCTCATATTTCAGAGAGGTATAACTATGCGAAACCGAAAATACTCTATTCAGGCGAGATTCGAATCAAAGAAGGAAGACATCCAGTTGTCGAGCAGCTTCTGGATGAGGTTCCATTCGTTCCGAATGATACAACACTGGACAATGTATCTCAATCACTCATACTGCTGACAGGTCCGAATATGGCAGGAAAGTCAGTGTATATCAGGCATGTCGCACTCATCGTTCTTATGGCACAGATCGGATGTTTCGTTCCCGCTGCATCAGCACATATCAGTCTGGTAGACAGAATATTTGTCAGGTCAGGCGCTTCTGATTTTATAACATCAGGCCTTTCAACATTTATGGTGGAGATGGTTGAGACAGCGCATATTCTTAATAATGCTACTGAAAATTCTCTCATCATTATGGATGAGATAGGACGTGGGACAAGTACCTATGACGGTATCTCAATTGCTTGGTCTGTCGCTGAATTTCTTGTTACGAAACACTCACCGCCGCCAAAGGTACTGTTCGCAACTCATTACCATGAATTGCAAGCACTCGAGGAAGAATTCCCGGCACGGATAAAAAACTTTCACATGGCTGTTACTGAGCAAAACGGTGATCCGATTTTTCTCCATACTCTGCTCCCAGGCGGTGCATCCCACAGCTTCGGTGTTTCAGTCGCAAAGCTCGCAGGTGTTCCGGAAGACGTCATACACCGAGCAAAAATCATTCTGAATAACCTGGAAGGACGAAATGTTGTCAAAGAGCAGGAGCGCTCTGAATTACATAAGCAAGACTTTTCTTCTGGCTTACTTGATCATATACTCATGAAAGAGCTCGAGCAGGTAGATATTGCGACGATGACGCCGCTTGAAGCTTTAAACAGGATAGCTACATTAAAAGAAAAAATATCTTTCATTAAAAAACAACAACATTCTCGCGAAGTTGACTGATACGTATGAAAAAGATTCACCGATTACAACCCGACATTATTGCAAAAATCGCAGCAGGCGAAGTGATAGAGCGCCCTGCATATGTCGTCAAAGAGCTTATTGAGAACGCTATAGATGCCAAAGCCACACTCATCGAAATCCAGGTCGAAGAAAGTGGTTTGAAACGGATTACCGTCACTGACAACGGCATAGGTATGGGGAAAGATGACCTGGAGATCTGTTTTCTTCCTCATACGACCTCTAAGATCAAAGCTGAGGAGGATTTACAACGGATTACCTCATTCGGTTTCAGAGGTGAAGCCCTTGCTTCCATAGCCGCAATTTCACATATGACAATTATCACCCGAACTCCGAAAGATATAGGAGGGAGAATCATTCAGATACGCGGAGGAATCGTCGAAGACAGTGCACCGATCGGCTCACCGATCGGAACTATCGTCACAGCAGAAGGACTCTTCTATAACGTTCCCGCGAGAAAAAAGTTTATGAAAAGCTCGCAAACTGAACTCAGACATATAACAGATATCGTTAGTCACTACGCACTCATGTATCCCGATATTAAAATTCTTTTAAAACATAATAAAAAAACAGTTTTTGATTTTCCCCAAAAGCCGACGATCGCTGACAGAGTTAGCACCGTTATCGGCTCCTCACTCGCTGATGAACTGATACCGGTTTCATATGAAGATGGTCACATTTCAATCACCGGATACATCGGAAAACCCCAAGTAGCGCTGAGGCAAAACCAAAAACAGTTTCTGTTCGTCAACGGACGTCATATTTCAGATCGTATGATTTCGTTATCAGTACGGGAAGCCTTCGGAACTCTGCTCCCATCATCCCATACCCCGGTATTTATACTTTCTCTCTCGCTTCCTCATGAGATGACTGATATTAATATTCATCCCAGAAAAGAACAAATAGCTTTTAGAAATCAAAAAGAAGTATTCGATACGATTAAACTGTGTGTCATACAGGCATTACGTGATCACAATATAACGTTCCGAATGGCGAAGTTTAAACAGGAAAACTCAGCCAGATTAGGTTATACAACATCAGCCTCAGGAGAATTTCTTCGTAATACTGTTCTGCCTTGGAATAGGGTTAATGAGATCATTCCTGCGACAAAGACCCCCCTTTCCCAGATCCTCCAGACATACATTATCACAACAACTGAGTCAGATATTGTCTTTATCGACCAGCATGCTGCTCATGAAAGAATTTTATATGAAGCATTTCTCTCTGAATTTAAAAAAAATACAACAAAAAAGTATCTACTTGAAAAGCCGCTGTCATTCGAACTTTCAGCCTCTGATACTCAAGTTTTGATAGAGCATCTTGAGATATATGCATCGATGGGATTTCTAATTGAACATTTCCAAGGAAACAGTTTCTTACTGCGTGAGGTGCCCCTCGTTGTTCAAGGAAGAAATTATCCGAAAATTATTCAGGAAATTATTACCGATCTCAGGAGTGAAAAAACACCTGAATCGGTCGACTCGGGAAGTAAGCGGATGATGGCATTTCTCGCCTGCCGGGCTGCAGTAAAAGCAGGTGACTTACTGACGAGTGATCAGATGGAAGATATAATCAGCCAAATTAATACGATAGAAAACAGTACTACTTGCCCTCATGGTAGACCGACGACGTTAATAGTTCCTATCAAAGATTTAGAACGAAGCTTCAGAAGATAGTTTTTTGCCGACAGTTTCGAGCAGTTGATTAATTCCTGTTTCCTGTTTGACTGAGATAAAAATCGGAGAATGGTGCTCATATCGTTTTTGCAGTGATTCTTTTTGTTCATTCGATAACAATTCGCTTTTATTAAAGACGTAGATTATGTGCTTTTCGAAAATGTTCATTTCTCTGAGAATATTCTCGACCACTGATATTTTTTGATGAACCTGTTCATCATTACCATCGATCACGTGGATCAAAATATCAGCATAAATTGATTCCATAAGCGTAGACTTAAAGGCGTCAATCAGACGAGGTGGAAGATTTCTAATAAATCCGATCGTATCTGACACCAGAACTTCTTGATTAACCTCGGGAAGATAGACTTTACCCGTTATACTATCCAAAGTAGCGAAGAGCTCGTTTCGGACATATTTTTTCTTTCCGGTAAGTACATTAAACAGAGAAGTTTTCCCGGCGTTAGTGTATCCGACAATTGACAGTGTTTTCAGACCGTTTTTCCCACGTCGTATCATCTGTCGTTCTCTTTCCGTTGCTAATTTATCCAGTTTTTCTTCTGTTTTTTTCATCTGGCTGCGCCAATGCCGTTTCATAAGTTCTGTATTCGTTTCTCCGATTCCACGGCCGCCGATACCCCCTGTTTGTCGCGAGAGAACCATTCCCATACCGTAGATCCTCGGACCCATATGACGCATAGCGGCAAGCTCGATCTGCAGTTTTGCTTCAGCTGTTTTCGCGTGATGAGAGAAAATCTCCAAGATTAAATCGCCTCTGTCCCAAATTTTTATAGCAGGATTCGCTTTTCTGATAACTGATTTAATATCATATAAGTGACCTGGTTTTACCAAAGCATTCAAGACAATCACATCTATATTTTTCTCATCACTGATCCTGACTGCCTCTTCTACCTTTCCCCGGCCGATATATTTTCCTTTATCATGAACTTCCCGTCTCTGAAGAAGGTAGTCAACGACCTCCCCTTTGTACGAATCTACCAAGCTCTTAAGCTCTGATAATTCATAAAACATCTCTTCTTCCGTGACACCCCGAGGAATTATACTGACAATAAGAAATCGTGTCGGTTTTTTCTGCATATTCTCGATGATTATTATACATGTATCATGGTTGATTATCGAATGCGTTATCGTAGCAAGGAATTTATGGTGATCATGGGGGCGTTAAGAAGTTACTGAAAGTAATTTGCTTTCCTTATAGTTTATCCTCTATTGGGTTTAAACCAGTAGTAGTAAATCACCGGAATGAAGAATAACATAATCGTTCCTGAAAACGCGAGTCCAGATATTATCGCCCCGCCTAATCCCCGCCAAAGGGGATCAGATAATGTTATCGGGATTAACCCAACAATCGCTGTCAATGACGTTAATGCTATTGCCTCAAGCCTACTTGACGAGCCATCTATAATTCCGTCGATAAACGGCATACCTGCTTTTTCATTTTGTGAAATCTTATCAACTATTAAAATCGAATTTTTCACCACAATACCGAAGAGTGCTAAGACACCGATTAAAGCAGGGAATGAGAGCGGTGTCTGTGATAGGGCGAAAATAATAAATACACCTGAAATAGAAAGCGGGATGACTAACATAACGATCAGCGCTTTCCTAAATGACGAGAACTGCAACACCATTGTTACGACAATAAGTAAAAATGAAATGACCATCGCTGCCAGGATCGAATTCACCGAGTTCTGGTTTTCTTCATTAACCCCTCCTGTTTTCCAAGTGTACCCCGCCGGAAGTCTCAGATCAGAATCTGCATAACTCTCAAGGTTACGGTTGAGTTCAGCAATGTTATATCCTTGCTCTACACTTGCGGTGACGATGATTGTTCGATTACCGTTTGTTCTGGTAATAAGTGTCGGATTGGGGGCAACATGTACAGTCCCGACTTCAAAAATAGATGTCGGAGCACCGTTTTGCCCGGGTATAATAACTTCTGATATTGCCTCAGGTGTTTGTATTGCACTGTTCATGCGAATCGTTATATCAGTTTCATCACCTGTTTCAGACGCAAATGTCACCGTATCTGCAGGGACCCCGCTCGCAAACAGTCGCAGCCATAATCCTACCTGATCAATTGTCAATGCTTTCTGAGACAGTTGTTCATGGTCGGGCACAAAAACGAGCTTACTTGTTCCGGATTTAATCGATTTATCAACGTTTGTCGTTCCGTCCTGATTCTGTATATAGGTAATAAGCTTATCCGCATAAAGAGATAATTCTGTCAAATCATCACCGGAAAGTTCAATCTGCAAATCAGCTCCTGCAGGCGGTCCGCCTGACTGCTCAATTACCGAAAGTTTGCCTGACTCATACGTCGAGAACGTTTTCCGAAGGTCGCGTGCGGTTTCTATGGAATCTTTTTTCCGTTCCCCTCTCGGAAGTAACGAAAGTGTAATCATAATCGCATTACTCTCAGCATCTCTGATTCCACCTGTCGGATCATACGCTTGACCGATATTCGCAGTAGCAAAATCCAGGCCATCGAGCATCCTGACCTGATCAAGTATCTTACGTGCTTCTTTTTCCGATACGCGTTCATTCGTCCCGGCTGGAAGTTCTACCGAGATATAAAGCGTCTCACTGTCCGCTCCGGGAAAAAATTCATTTTTCACGAACCCGAACGGAACCAACAAATAAGAAAATAATGAAAAAATCACAACCATTGCAATCACAGTTTTCCTGTGGCCTGTGTTCGGTAAAATCTTTGAGAGAATTCTTTTATATCTATTCGTAATAATATCGAAATGAATAATTCCGTCGTCTGCATACCGTGGTGTGTTCTGAGCAAGCGTTTTAACCCGACGATTCTTTGCCGCGTATTGTTTTGTTTGTTTCAAAAGAGACATTCGGATGATGTGGAAAATAATGACAAAGAGAGCAAGTCCTAAAAGCTCAAGAATAAGAATTGGACCCTTCGGAACAATTACGATAAAGATTGCAAGAAGTACTACAACAAGCAGTATTTTAAAGAACACTTTGACTCTTTCAGGAATATTCGGCCTGAGGAGGAAGACAATGAGCGGCAAATTAATAAACATCGCCACAAAGAACGAGGCCATAAGCGTTGATGAGACAACGATCGGAATCGGTTTAATAAATTCGCCGATAATCCCATATGCTAGAAGAAGCGGAAGAAAAGACCTGACAGTTGTTATCGTCGTCGTAAAAATTGCTACGACAAAATCTCGCCAGACCAGGAGTCCGGTTTCAAACGGACTGAATTTGCCGGTTCGGTAGTATGCGGTCATCGCAGAGATTACGACAATAGTATCGTCCACAAGGAGGCCGAGAGCAAGCAGTAGTGAGAACAGCGAGATAAAATTCAATGTAATTCCTGTCATACTCATTACCGTAAAACTAATAAGAAATGTTAACGGTGCGGAGATGGATGCGACAATTGCTTGCCTCGCTCCAAGAAAAACAAACAGTGCGACAAAAACCAATGTGATCGTAATGATAAAATCACGCAGTAACTCATTGAACTGATCATCAATCTCATGTGCCGAATTAAAGACAGTCTGTACTGCAAACTGCCCTGGAAAACGTCGTAACTCTTCTTCGACTGTAGTCTCAACTGATGATGCAGTGTCACGGATATCAGCAGAGGGTGTTTTGAAAACGCTGAAACTTACAGATTTCTCAATCTGAACAGCATTATTGGCATAGAACGTAGTCTTCTGTCCCGGCTTCGAGCGAAGTTGCACTGTTGCTATATCTGATAGCCTGACTGGCGAACCGTTCACATTGATTGTTAACGACCGGAGTTCATCTACAGTCGTGACAGACGGATCAATAGTCAATGAAAAGGTAGATGTATCCGTCTCCACTGTCCCGGCCGGATATGATGCAATTGAGCTTCTGATATTTTGCGTAATCTGCATCGGATTAACTCCGAGCGAAGAGATGCGGTCAGGACTGATAATAATTTGAATCTCTTGCTCATCAATTCCGCTAACAGAGATTTCTCCGACGGTCGGAATCGTATCTATTTTTTCTCGAAGATTTTCTGAGAATCGTATCAAACTGGCAGTATCACCGCTTCCCGTTACCGTAAAAATCAAGACCGGTTCATTCTCAAAATCGAGATTCATCACAGTCGGGCTCTGTGTGTCACTTGGAAGACTCACGCTATCAACAGCCGACTGCACGTCGCTTCTTGCTTTCTCAGCGTCCACATCTGATGAAAACTCTATCTGAATAATTGAGATCGAGTCGCGTGAAGTTGACGTTACTGTCTGTATATCCGATAACCCGGATACAGCTTTCTCGATCGGTATGGTTACCAATTGTTCAATATCATTCGGACCTGCACCGGGGAGTGCTGTTGAGACTATGACGAGTGGAATTTCAATTTGTGGGGTTAGTCTTCGCGGTAAGTTGATAAAACTTACTGATCCGATCGTAATAACTAAAATAAGAATTAACCAAAGTAAGCGCGGATTCGCGAGATATTTCGCAACCCACGATCGACGAAGTGACTTATCAAAGGCTAAATGTGAGATATACGATGCAGTTTCTTTCATACATAGTTTTACCGGTGTATACTAATCCTTTCTCCTGAGACGACATTTCGGTTAAGAATTACGACATCACCTGCACTGATTCCACCAGTTACGGTCACGAATTTGCCATGGACAGCGCCAAGTTTGACCGGTTTACTCTCTGCCCTCTCGCCTGAAACAACAAAGACATATGATTCATTTTCTGTCTGATAAACGGCATCAAGCGGCACATAGAAAGCGTCTTGTGTGTTCCGAACACTGAGCGGAACAGTCACAGAAATGAACTCTTCGTCAGTCAGCGCCTCCGTAACCGATTCGGGAAGAGTAAAAAGGACTGAGTATAACTGACCATTCGTTGCTTCACCGGAAATGTAATAGGGAGTTATTTCATGGGGAGTCCCATTAATCATAGCTGTGCTAGACGCAGTTCTTGAGACAGCTGAAGCTAAATCAGCAGGAAGTAATGCTTCAAGGTTAATCTGATTATTATCTGCTTTAATCGTCGCAATGAGGTCGCCGGGGTTTACAGTATCTCCTTCTTTCACATGAATTCGCTCCACGACCCCGCCACATGGCGCTGCAGGTGCCATCAGGCTCGCCTGAATCCACGCTAAATCTCGTTGAATTCTGCTGGACTCAAGACTCAGTGATAATGCATTCTCCTGTATATCTAATTGTTTTTTTGCAATATCTCGCTGTAAAACGCCCAGTTCTGCAGCCGGTGTATCGTTATCTTTCTGATAATTCAATTGCCTGAGTTGTGCTTCAAGCTGAACAACGCCAGATTGCACCTGACTTTTTTGCTGCTGTAATGCCATGATTTGGGTGGTATTACCTGTAGTTTCTGCTTGTTCCAACTGTGTATTCAGTGTATTTACAATATCTCTATTCAGATCCAGGAGCGATTGCGTATCACTTGCAGATTCATCAGCAATTTTTCTGATCTCTTCAGCATTTGCTTCTGTTTTATCAGCGACTTCACGCTGCCTCGCGATGATTTCTTTCTGCGTAGTAAAGGTTTCTGAAACATTATTATATTGTGCTGACGCGAGAGAGGCTTGCAGTCCGGGTGCATTTGCTCCCTGATAATTGGTTGCGAGATAGACGAAAATACTTCCTTGGGAAATATTCTCGCCTTCTTTAACATTCACTGATCTGACAATTCCCGGTGTTTGAGCGAGAATTCGAATAACGCCTTCTTTTTCTACTTTTGCCTGTACCGTCAAGGAAGGTGTGCGATCTAATGAGAAGATCTCAACTGTTTTAGGGCTATCATTCACTTCATCTGTTGTTCCACGAGGTGTTGTCAGGATACTTCCCAATATGATGGTGCCAAACAGAATACCGAGTCCGATAAGAAACCCGGTAAATGGGTGAGACCGTAAATAGGAAACGCTTTTTTTATACTCTTTTCTTCGCGAGAAGTTTTTAATCAATGATTTGTTCTTGAATGAACCTATCTTTTTCTGTAATGATTGCTCAGCCATAATAATGTGAGAAAGCCAGTACTATACTGTATCAGGGATATGGGTAAGGCGTATCGCGGGGACAGTATCAGGGGGCATACCTGAGGTAATACGTTAGAGAGTATAGTGCCGATGAGAATGCAAGTCAATACTACAATCCGGCATGATCCAGAATCTCTTGCTCCGAGAAGGGACGAATAGTTCCGTTAAGTGCTTGATTGAGACCTGCTATGACTTCATTTGCGAACAAACCGTTTAAAACTGTGCCTGCGTGTGTCCCATCTTCCAGAAAAAGTGAGTGGGGGTCATCGCCTGGAATAATAGCTGTGAAACGTTCTCCACCGACGACAATTTCTGAGATGCTTTCGCTGAAAACTTTCTTATAATAGTCATTGGGATCGATTGTCACAATTCCATAGTCTGCTGCGACACGTTTGATTGCATTATTCGTGTCTAAAATTGCATCAGCAACTCTTTTCCTCGGTTCAGGTAACGGAAAAGCAATCCTAACCCCTAAATGATTTCCCCAATCCGGAATAAGTGCAATCAAAATCGTGACATCACCTGCTCTATTCAGTATCTCAATTGCAGTCGTAATATCGCTGACAATCGTATTTCTTTTCCTGAGTATATCTATTGACGAGAGGCTGCCATTATAGTGTGCGTCATATCCATCCGGTGTGATGAACGGTGCATAATCATTTGCTCCGATTGAGATAATAACGACGTTAACTTCCCCGTTTTTCACCTGTTCAGCTAAACCTTCTAACTGGCCGTTTTCGAAGACACTATTCACCGTTGCTCCTGTTCTTGCCCAATTATATGCATATCCTGTTCTCCGAGGTTCACCCCAAGTACCCCACGAACCGAAATTCAGATTACGATATTTTTCTAGCTGTTCTACCCAATTGAGGGTCGTCGGTGCAAACGTCAGTCCACGATTATCATCACCGCGATACTCATCTGCCTGACTGTCCCCCAGGATACCGATTCCTCTAATCCGTACCGGTTCAATTTCTTTTTCCGGGATAAATCGTTCGATAAATTGTATTGTTGTCGTGGGGAAGTATATGACGAAGACGCTTGCAGAAAGCACCAAAAGAAATGACGAGAAAAGTATAATGACAACAAATATCTTCAGATATTTACCCAGGTGAGCGATCATATACTATGTATTATAAAGTGATGTTTATAAATAACTGTAAGAATTTACAAGCGGAAATCAGAGCTCTAAAACTGTTCGATGATCACGAAAACAACGTAGAATATCAATAAGAAAAATGCATCTCTTCTGGTTATAGC
>CAZOHC010000004.1:0-14335 GCA_964579845.1 uncultured Gammaproteobacteria bacterium
CACTTCAAGAACGAGCATATTCAGAGCTTGAAAAAAAACTGAGTGATGATCAAGTATTAATAAAGCTCATCAGCAGAACAACTGTTTCAGAGCGAAAGTTTAATAAAAAAGTTGACGATGAGGCAAAAGAGGTCGTCCTGAACGGAACGGTCGGATTTGAAGCACTGGCATATAACAAGCGGAATATTGAGGATTTCGCGAAAGTAGCACTCAAGAATAAATACTCTGACCAGCTAAACCTCTCTGACAGGGGACTGACTTTCTCACTTCAGGAGCTGAAACAGGCAGACGAAGATGAAGTAACATCTGAACTGACCATTGAAGCAGGTCTCATCCCAAACATTTCATTAGAAACGCTCAAATAACAGATTCAGGGGAAATCAGTTTCAGAAGCACATGAGATCTTAAAAAAACAGGCTCAGGTCGCTGATGCGAAAGTAACCTTAAAACCATCAATCCCGCTGCTGCCTGTATCATTACCGAAGCAACCGGACAGAATCACTATCACAACAGATCTCGATGAGTAAATATTACTATAAAAAAAATGCAACCGGACAAAAACGGAAAATTGTCAGATATTTCGGACTTCTCCTGGCAGTGGTAGGAGTGATCAATCTCGGTTACTTCTTCTTTCCGTTTATTTCCTGGCAGGTGTTTTTCGCGCCTGCTTTCGCTTCACAAAACGTTGTTGCACCAGTTCCGACCAGCAGTCGATTAAATCTGTCAATCGGCAGCCTGCTTTCGCATACGGTCAACTCACTTAGCGGCGTTGACTACTCTGATGCGAGAAATTGGTTCCCTGAGTACCAGGCAACTGGACACTCGTCAAATATTTCAACCTATACGATCTCCATACCTAAGCTCGGCATCCATCATGCAGAAGTAACGACCGAGGATAATGATCTATCCAAACACCTAGTAAACTATGCAGGGACTGCTGTACCGCCTGAGAAAGGCAATGCCGTTATTTACGGTCATTCGACCCTTCCCCAGCTATTCAATCCGAATAATTATATGCAGATTTTTGCCACGCTTCATACCATCGAAGTCGGAGATACGATTCAAGCACATGTTAATAACGTGACCTACACCTACCGGGTTAATAAAATTATCGTCGTTGAAGCTGATGACACCTCGGTGCATGCGCAGAATTTTGATAACAGTTATCTCACAGTTATTACCTGTACCCCACCAGGTACGATCTGGAAAAGACTAGTTGTAAAAGCAACGTTAGAAAATCTGTAGAAGTTTCTGAAAATAAGCGATCTGTCAATCTTGCTTATAAACTCACCATTTTGCTACAGTTAAGAGTATGGACCATCAACCCAACCAATTTAAAGTAATCTTAACGAAGATTTGGCCGACTGTTTATAAAATCATTAACGGTACTATTTATTTTATTTTGAACCTTATTAAATCAATTATCAAAATGTCGATAGACCAAATAAAGGGATCTTTCTAATGAAGCAACAAGCACTCGCCCTCGATGCGATTCGAAAAAAACTCGTCGGTAAAACCCTCAACTATAAAGAAATCTATGCCATTATGGATGAGATTTCAAATCATAGACTTGATAGTGTATTAACTACATACTTTGCTGCATCAGGCTATACGAAAGGGTTTACAGACGAAGAGATTTATTTCCTGACGAAAGCGATGATCGAAACCGGAGAAACGCTGGAGTTTAAAGGTATCGTTGCGGATAAGCATTCAATCGGTGGCGTTCCCGGAACGAGAACAACGATGATCGTCGTTCCGATCATCGCAGCTGCCGGGTTTATTATTCCGAAAAGTTCAAGCCGTGCGATTACCACACCGGGAGGAACTGCAGACGATATGGAAGTACTCGCACCGGTAACATTTGATAAAAAACAGATCTATAAAATCGTCGAAAAAGCAGGGGCATGTATTGTCTGGGGAGGAGGAGTGAGTATTGCACCTGCTGACGATATTTTAATTCGTGTTGAGGAACCACTCATGTTTGAGAGTTTTGATAAGATTTTAGTCTCAATCATGGCAAAAAAAATCGCCTTCGGATCAAATCATGTCGTATTTGACCTTCCATATGGTGAATCAGTTAAGATTCATACTCTGAAAGATGCGAAGCTGCTTGAGAGTTAATATAAAAATCAAGTGTATTATTCATAAAACAGATCAACCGTTCGGAAAAGGGATCGGACCTGTTCTTGAGACACGGGATGCGCTTCGTGTACTGCAACAGAAAGAAAACAGACCGCTTGATCTGGAACTGAAATCACTGTCCCTAGCAGGGCCACTTCTCGAATTGTGTCTAGAATCATCAAGCCCATCGCTGAGGAACACCATCAAGCGTGAATTCGGCAATGCTTATGGCTGGGCGACCAGTCTGTTGGTTTCCGGCGAGGCTAACGATAAGATGCAGGCTATAATTAAAGCTCAGGGGGGAGATCCTGAAATTGATAGTGAAGACTTAAAACCCGGACGATTCGAACATCGAGTGCTGGCTGCACGAGACGGAAAAGTTAAAAAGATTCATAGTAAAAATGCAACGATTCTCTGTAAAATTCTCGGAGCTCCAAAGCGGAAAAAAGCAGGTATTTACCTTGAGAAACAGATAGGTGACAAAGTGAAAAAGGGCGATCTTCTCTATTCACTGTACAGTGATAATGAGTACAACCTCAAAGAAGCGAAAAGCTCTGTTTCACATTTTCCGGTAACATTTTATTATTAGTATGAAAAAAATACTCATCGTATTTGTCCTTTTCCTGACAGGCATCATCGCCTTCTCTCTCTGGTGGGTGAACGGAACTTCGGCAGTCGATAAAGATAACACCGAAAACCAAACGTTCGTCGTTCCTCCCGGGGCTGGGGTGAAACAAATTGCGAGTGACCTGAAAGAGCAACAATTGATTAAAGATCAGACAATCTTTTATCTTATGGTAAAACAGATGGGAATTGAGAAAAAAATTCAAGCAGGATCATATCAACTCTCACCCTCCCAATCTGCCGGAGAAATAGCAACAAATCTGACTATGGGAACAGAAGATTTATGGATTACCATTCCTGAAGGAAAAAGAGCAACTGAGGTCGCAGAGATTCTTCGTGACATGGATGGCTATGATGAAACCTGGGAAACCGAACTCATTCGCCATGAAGGATATCTTTTCCCTGATACCTATCTCTTCCCGAAAGATGCAACGATTGCATTAATCATTGATACCATGAGAAATACCTTTGACCAAAAATACGCAGAGCTAAAAAATAATGATCGCAGACCGCAAGAGGATGTCGTTATCCTGGCATCTCTCATTCAACGGGAAGCAATAACTGACGAAGAAATGCCGATTATTGCTGGTATTATTGAAAACAGACTTGATGAGGGGATGCCACTTCAAATCGACGCGACGATTCAGTATGCGAAAGGAACGAGTGGTGCCTGGTGGAAACCCGTACTGCTCTCTGAATATCAGTCAGTACAGTCACCCTACAATACGTATCTCATACAAGGCCTGCCTCCGGGACCGATTGCAAATCCAGGTGAGAAAGCACTCGAAGCAGTGCTCAACCCGGAAGAATCAGAATACTTCTACTATCTCCACGACAGTGATGGGGTCATCAGATACGCGAAAACGTTGAATCAGCATAACGCTAATATCAGAAGATACGGACTATAACGCTCACTCGGAATGATACTATAGCCTGAGGGAGGAACCAAACGTCGAGTTAATTCCTTCGATGAATTCCACGAAAAAATCTACGCCTCGTCGTCTTGACTTTCATCTGCGGTTCTTCGTGCGCTTCATGCGTCTCAGATTCATCGTTCGCATACGCGATATACTTTTTTGCTAATGCTTCAGAAACCTCATCTATTTCTTTTTCCAGTTCTTCCTGTTTACTGAATTCATGTGTCTCTCGCGACACTTCGTTTGTAAAGCGAGGTGTTTCTATAACTTTCCTCACCGGGACATGACCTTCAGCTAAAAGTACTTTTTTCGGCTGAACATAATCTGATTCTTCCTCTTCTTCTTCAGCATCCGTGACTTCTTTCGTAATTCGCTCAAACCTCCGATAAAGATCATCAAAGTTCGTTAATGAATCAAGCCCTTCTTCCGTGAAAGATCTGAGAATTTTTTTCCCTTTTTTTGTCGTTAACAGAAGCGTCAGCCCTGCACCAAGCAGCAATCCCAAGAGTAACCCGTTTAAAAATCCTGATGATGTATGTTTATTCTGATCCACGTTCACCCTCCTTTCCTGATTTTCTCTCGCCTTTGGTCGCTGTTGTTATGATAAGTTTTAAAAGCTTCGCCACGATTGTACCTGTTGTCACACCACCAAGAAGATCAGAAACAGAGGCAATTCTGCCCGAAACATTCTCTGTTATGTGGTTCGTATTGTCGATTACTTTATTCGCTTTTGATACGGTCCTTCTGACTTCCTGAATAAGAAAAAACACCTGTACTCCAAGCACTAGAAAGAACACGATCACAACCATGAGCATAACAAAGAGGATGATTTGGAGCGTTTCAGTCATAGGATATGAGAGTTTCTAGAATAACCAATTTACTCAGCAGTGTCAAGAATGATTTCTGTAAGAAAGGAGAGCAATATCTAGTCCCTCACTTGAATCTGTTTTTCGACAACTGTTTCTTTCCCCAGCCTATTTGTCGCCCGAATGACGATTGTCTGTTCGCCTGAAAATACGGTAACGGTTTTTTCAAACGTTCCGTCACTCTCAAGAGCTACCGGAACATTATTAACCGTTACCGTCGCTGACGGTTCAGTTTTCCCTGAAACGACGACGTCACGTGACGAAACAATTTCCTCATTAGGCGTGGTAATGGAAAGCGCAGGACTGAAGAACGAGGAGCGGTACTGGTAGAAGAGGAAAGCACCGACAAAAAGGAGAATAACGGCAATGATAACTACCGTAAACTGAATCTTTGTGCGCTTAACGGTTATGTCATCACGTTTTGTATACGTTTCAGGAAGAACGCGATAATTTTTTTCCATATCAAATTCTCGCCTGAAAAGCGCAAGAATCTCCTTCGTCGGCAACCCTAAAAACTCTGCGTAATTTTTTACAAACCCTTTTGCATATGACGGAGAAGAAATTTTATGATATTCACTTTTCTCAATTGCCTGGATAAGCGACGGATGAATTTTCGTTCCTTTAGATACATCGTGAATACTCAATCCGCGACGTAACCGTTCCTGATAAAATCGTTGTCCGAGTCTTTTCATACTATTAAGAATTAAGAAGCAGGAATCAGAGGAAATAGTACCATATCATAATGCACAATTCTTCAAGAACGATTATTGTTCACCCTGCATATTTTGAAGATACTCCTCAGCATTGCGAACCAAGACATCACGCGGCTTGGAACCTTCTGCAGGACCGACAATCCCGAGCTCTTCCAACTGATCAAGCATACGTGCTGCTCTGGAGTAGCCGACAGACATCTTCCGTTGTAGGAATGATGCAGAGGCTGTATTAAATTGGCAGACCAATCTGATCGCCTCTTCAATCTGAGCATCCTTCCCATCCTCACCGGCGGAAGCTGCACCTCCTCCACCTTTTCCTTTCAAAATTAACGGTTGATTCGTTATCTCCTCTGTGTACTCAACAGGATAGTTCTTACTCTTTAAGAATTCAACTACCTTTTTTACTTCTTTATCTGAAACGAACGCTCCTTGGATACGGGTCGGCTTCGCCTGGTCCGGGGGAATGTACAACATATCACCTCGTCCGAGAAGTTTTTCAGCACCAGGAGAATCTAAGATAACCCGTGAGTCGATCAGCGAGGACACATTAAAAGCAATTCGACACGGTATGTTTGCTTTAATAAGCCCGGTAATTACATTTACAGATGGTCGCTGTGTGGCAACAACCAAATGAATCCCGACTGCACGAGCCATTTGGGCGATTCGGGCAATCGCATCCTCGACCTCGACAGGGGCAAACATCATCAGATCAGCCAACTCATCGATGATAATAACAATATACGGCAGCGCTTGGAATCCAGAGAGCTCATTATAGCCGTCAATATTTCGTACTCCACGTTCAGCAAAAAGCTTGTAGCGCCTATCCATTTCTCCGGTCGCCCATTTCAGAGCAGAAAGGATTTTATCAGGCTCCACGATGACAGGTGTCAAAAGATGCGGTATCCCATTGTATCCGGTGAACTCAACCCGCTTCGGATCGACCAGGATGAGTTTTACTTCTTGCGGTGAAGATCTGAATAGCAGTGACGTAATAAACGCGTTTATCAGGACAGATTTTCCTGACCCTGTTGTACCGGCTACCAGAGCATGCGGCATTTTCGCGATATCGGCGATGAGTGGATTTCCTGAGACATCAAGCCCTAATGAAACTGCTAATTTCGACTTTGACTTTTGCATGGCTGTTGAGGCCAGCATCGTCCGCAAGGTCACTACCTCAAGCGATTTATTCGGTATCTCGATACCCACCAAATTCCGACCCGGAATTGGTGCTTCGATACGGATCTGCCCTCCGGGAGCTTCAGTCGCGAGCGCCAGATTCGGGGCGAGAGAGGTAATCTTGTTCACTTTCGTTCCGAGCGCAATCTCCAGCGCATACTGTGTGACAGCCGGACCCAGATTGATCTCTGAAACTTTGGCTTCAATACCGAAACTCTGTAAGGTATTCTCTATAACTGATGCGATCTTGTTTACGTCGCCACGCTCTGCTTTCGCACCGGGGGCATCACTCATCAATGACAAAGGAGGATACTCCCAGACACCTGGACCCCCACCGGTCAGCACGTTGCTGACCAATTTTTCAGAGATCAACTCAGGTTCCTTCTTATTAATTACCGGCGGTTTTGCAGGAATCGGAACAGGTGACGGTTGTGGTTCTTTTTGACCTCCCTTGATAATAATAGGCTTACTTCGATCCAACGCACCATCCTGTTTATCACGACTGAACAGTTTGGTAGGGAATAATCTATGCAGATTTTCACGAATCGTGGCAAACGTCTCCATAATCTCATCGACTGAGGTATCGAAAAAGACTATTATACCGACGAACACACCTGCAATATAGATAAGTGTCGCACCGCGAATAGTCACGATGTCACTCAGAATTTTAAATAACATACGGCCTGTTTCACCGCTCTGTGTCAAACCTAACAGAGAAACAAACGTTAGAACAAACCCAAGGGTGACATTTAATCGGGAAAGATAAAATTTCTTGAGTCGTAAAAGGAGTAGCGCAAGAAACACAAAGGTAAAAGGCGCCATAATTGCTAACCAGCCAAAGCTATTTTCCAGTTGCAATCGAAGTGATGCTCCTTCAGGCTGCATGAAAGAGAGAAGGAGAATGCCCGCTAAACCGAAAAATCCGAGTGAGAATATCGTATAGACAGTTGAGCTTTTCAGTTTCAGCTGAAGGCCTTTTTTCCGAGATGTTCGTCTTCGTTTCATACGTCGCTTGTATCTAGTATAAAAGTTTTATGCTCAGAGTACAAACCTGAGAATAGCAAAAGGAAAAATTCAAATTCCATGTAGTGCTAAGGTCTATTTCAGCGGGATACACTGTTCTTTGATTTTTCTCTTTCGAATTGTACCGTTAGACTTCAATTACCATCGGGAGAACAAGAGGTTGCCTTCGGAGTTTACTGAATATATGCTTAGTACTGACTTCTGCAATCTGCTTTCTGATATACACCCAGTTACTGACCCTTCCTTTTCTGCTTGAAAGAACTTTATTAATTTCATTCGCCAAAGACGGAGCGATTTCCTGAATTTCTTTCGGAGATAGACCGCGGCTTAAGATCTCAGGTTTTTCCGATAACTGTCCGTCCATTGTCTGAACTTCGGCCATAATAATAACCAAACCCTCTTTTGCGAGTTTTTCACGATCACGCATAACAAATTGCTCTACTTCCTCGCCTGATAATTGATCGACATAAACGTTCTTAATCGCAAATTTCTTTCCCTGGCGCACACTGTCTTTTGTGAAATGCAGTTCCTGTCCGTTCTCAAGAAGAAACACATCTTTTTTATTATGGCCTAAGTTAACTGCGAGATCTCGATATGCAACCATATGCTTATAATTACCGCTGATCGGAACCAAATAATCAGGTTTGGTCAATGACATTAACAGCATAATATCACCTGCTGAACCGTGCCCTGAGACATGATATTTTCCGCTATGATCTTCGGAAAGCGATTTTGCTCCTGTTTTTGCTATCATATCGATCAGTCCCGTAACATTTATCTCATTTCCGGGAATAGGATCTGACGAAAAGATCACGACGTCATCAGGTGTCAGTTTTATCTCCCGATGCTCTCCTGCAGCAATTCTACTCATAGCAGAGTTTTCCTGCCCCTGGCTCCCGGCAACGAATAGCACTAATTTACTATCATTTATCTTCTTCAGCCCCTCAATCGGAACCTCAGTCCCATCCTGCATTTCCAAGTAACCCATTCTTTGCCCGATAAGCTTATTTTTCACCAGTGATCTTCCGATGAATCCTACTTTTCGCCCGCATCGCTCAGCAGCAGCAATCGCCTGATTCAGCCTGGCGATATTCGAAGAATATGTCGTGATAATACATTTCCCACGGGTATTTCGCATGACTTGCTCAAAAACATCTTCAATCGGCAGTTCAGTCTGGGTAAAACCGGATCGCTCAGCGCCCAAACAATCAGAAAGCAAGCAACGGATACCGTCCTCGCCTGCTTTGGCGATTGAAAGAAAGTCAGCTTTCTTTCCGTCTGCTGGAGTGAGGTCAAATTTATAATCACCGCCATGATAGAAGGCACCGACCGGAGTTTTAATCAGGATATTTGAACTGTCAGGAATCGAATGCGTAATTCTGATGAAGCTTGCCGAAAAACTACCGAGTTGAATCGGCTTTCGATCAAACTCTACTGTCTGCACCTGGGGAGAGAGCCGAAATTCTTTTAATTTCTCGTTAATGAAAGAGGCCGTTAACGGAGTAGCATAAATAGGAAAGTTTGGTAACTGCGGAATGATGAACGGTATCGCACCGATATGATCCTCATGTCCGTGCGTTAAGACCATTCCGACGATTTTTTTCCCTTCTTTAACCAGTTGTAGCAGTCTGGTAATATCAGGAATCAGTAAATCAACACCCAGCATCGTTTCGTCCGGGAACCCGATACCGCAATCAACAATGAGGATCTCATTTTTATACATGTACAGATACATGTTCTGCGTCACTGTTTCCAATCCGCCGAGCGGTAGAAACGTAACACTCTCCTGAGGAGGAAACGATTTATACTGTTGGCGTGATCCTTGAGGCTGTGCCTGATGAGGCCGTTTCTTTCGTTCGTTCTGGTTTATCTGTGCCATAAATTTATCCCATTAAGTATACTGCTGACAGGTGGAGAATACAAGTACAGTTCTCACGGTCTGTACTTACCACTGCGGAAGATATTCTTTGATGTTCTGAGGGGTCAGATGGATAGTTTGTGCCTGCCCTTCTACTATCTGCCTTGCTACCTTTCGACATATCCCTTCAATCGTCCGCTGCAATGAACGTATGCCTGAGTCAAATCCAAGCGGCCTGATAACTCCTGCCCACACAGAATCATCAACCGTCAACTGTGCTTCTGTTAATCCTGTCGAGGTTCTAACCCGTGCGAAAAGATACTGCTTGGCAATCATCATCTTTTCTTCATCAGTATATGAAGGCATCTGTAAGAGCTCCAGACGGTCAAGAACCGCAGTTGAGATGCTCGTTGTATTATTCCCCGTTGCGATAAACAGTACATTTGATAAGTCAAACGGATAATCAATATAGTGATCAGTATAGGCTTTATTCTGTCCAGGATCCAGAAGCTCAAGCAGAACTCCCATAATATCCCCTCTCGCACTTTCAGTCACGCGATCCAGCTCGTCAAGAAGAATAACAGGATTATTTGATCCGGCAGCTATCAGTCTTTTTATTACTGCACCCGGTTCAGCATCAGGGAACGCACGTGATTGACCACGAAGAACGCGAGAATCAGCCATTCCCCCAAACGGAATACGCTCAAACTTCCTATTGAGCGCAGCGGCAATCGATTCTGCGAAGGTCGTTTTACCTGTTCCGGCGAGTCCGACCAGGATAAGTATCGGTGCACGGGAGACGCTGTCAGTCTTCCCGTTTTTGATATGAAGCATAATGGTTGCCATATACTCGAGTATTCTGGTCTTCATTTCCTCAAGACCGTAGTGATGTAGATCCAGAATTTGTTTCGCCTTCACGAGGTCTAGATTATCTTCTGTTTTCATGTTCCAAGGCAGACTTGTCGTCCACTTGATATATGACGCTGTACTCTCATATTCGAGAATATAATTCGAACTCATAAAACCTGAACTTGCTCTGATTAAAGCCAAACGTGAGACACGCTCAGTAAGATTCGCTTTTAATTCAGCCGGTAGAACTGCTTGTTCAACTTTTTCCCCGAGCCTGCGTACTTGGTCCAATGAAGCTTTTTCCGCTGCATTATCGCCCTCACCCTGTGTCGGTTGGTGAGATTGTTGTTGAGGAGGAGTCGTGGCAGTGCCTACTGCTTGCTGTGATGGCGGTGATACGACAGGAATACCGGGAATAGGTTCAGGAGCAGTTTGATCCATATGTATAAGTATAAAAATTCAGGGCGTAGAAGTCAAAGCAAGGCAATCAATGCTCGACTCATTATCGACTGAATCGCTTTCGAGGAGGACGATTTGCTTGTCGTTCCCGATGAAATTGTCTGGAGAGAGGATGACCTTCTTTCTGATCTCCGTCACCTCTAGTGTCAGATCCGCGTGAACGGAAAGACTCTCTTCCTCTGGAACCGTACGAACGTCGTCCTGAGGATGAACTTCTCGATGAAGACTCTGTCGATTGCTCGTTGTGATCTCTACCACCATCCTGGGATCCCCCTTCCTCGCCGAAGAGCATTGAGAGGTTAATTCTTCCTTGGTCATCAATTTCTACAACCCGAACTTTTACAATATCGCCTACCGAAACAACCTCTTCAGGATTCTTTACAAAACCCTGCGTCATTTTTGAAACATGAACCATTCCTTCTTTCCCCGGAAGGATCTCCACAAACGCACCGAACGCCAAAATTCTCTTTACCGGTCCTTCAAAAACTTCACCTGCATGAACTTCACGAGTTAGTCCTTTAACCCAATCAACTGCTTTTTGAACTGACTCGCTCTCTGTTCCCGAGACCGTTACAGAGCCGTCATCTTCGACATCAACAGTTGCCCCGGTGGTAGCGATGATATTCTTAATGACACGCCCGCCCGGACCGATAACTTCACCGATCTTTTCAACCGGAATCATTATAACCTCAATCTTCGGTGCATACTCAGAAAGTGATGTTCTGGTGTCTGCGATTGTTGCGTGCATCTTCTCAAGAATTTTTCCTCGAGCATCTTTCGCCAGTATGAATGTCTCTTTAATCTGGGTGACAGTGAGGCCGAGAACCTTTACATCCAGTTGGATCGCGGTTACTCCTTTTTCCGTACCTGCTACTTTAAAGTCCATATCACCTGAGAAATCCTCAAGGCCGATGATATCAGTTAAGAGTACGTAATCTTTCTCATCAGACATCATACCGATTGAGATACCGCCGACCGGGCTTTCAATCGGGACACCGGCATCCATGAGTGCAAGCGTCGAAGCACAGGTTGATGCCATAGATGTCGAGCCGTTTGATGAGAGAATTTCAGAAACCAGACGGATAGTGTACGGGAATTTCTCTTTACTCGGAATAACCGGGAGAAGTGCTCGCTCCGCCAGTGCTCCGTGACCTATTTCACGACGTGAGGTGAAGCCGAATCTACCTGCTTCGCCGACTGAATATGGAGGCATATTATAGTGATGAATATACCGTTTTGTCTCTTCGCCTTCTGCAGACTCAATAAGGAGCTCCATTCTTGGTGAACCCAACGTTGCAATCGTGAGCGCCTGTGTTAATCCACGCTGGAAAATAGCTGAACCGTGTGTTCTCGGAAGAATGCCGACCTGTGCGCCGAGCGGTCTAATCTCATCAACGGCACGCCCGTCAGGACGTTTCTTTTTGGAAATCACGTCGTGGCGAATTGCCTGGAACAACACGTATTCAAGCGCTTTTCCGATAACTTTTTTATCTAATTCATCTGAAGCATCAGAAACTGAGAGCTCGGTGTAGATTTTATCAACGAGTGCAGATGTTTCGCCACCGCCTGATTCTTTATTCGCCATAATCGGTGCCAACGCAGCGATTTCAGCTTTATAACCCTTCTCAAGTTTTTTGATCATCTCAAGATACGCAGGATCCTGCGTAACTTCAGACTTTTTCTGTCCTATCTTTTTCGCCAAATCATCAATGAAATCAATGATCTTTCCTGTTTCTTTATGTGCCAGCTCAATTGCTTCAACAAACGTCTCTTCAGGAACTTGGAGAGCTCCTGATTCGATCATATTTGTTTTATCTCGAAGCTGTGAAACAACCAAATCCATATCAGATGCTTCAATTTCAGAAGTCGTCGGGTTTACGATAAACTGTGCATTCTCTTTTCCTCGCCCGATTCTGATTGCACCGATCGGACCTTTCCATGGGATAGGAGAGATCGCGAGTGCAGCTGAGACAGCATTCATTGCCAGAATATCAGGTTCATTCTCTCCATCGACTGACAGTACAGTCACGATAACCTGGACTTCATTTTTATATTCTTTCGGGAAGAGCGGTCTGATGGAGCGGTCGATCAAGCGTCCGATGAGGACTGCTTCGTCTGAGGGACGTCCTTCACGTTTTACCCAACGTGAACCTTTGATTTTTCCGCCGGCGTACAGTCGCTCAACGTACTCAACTGACAGAGGAAAATAGCCGAGATCATCACGGACCCGTCCTGCGACAACAGTCGCTAGCACCATGGTATCACCCAATCTGGCTAAAATAGAGGAAGTCGCCTGCTGCGCAAGCGTTCCTGTCTCAAAGGTTAATGTTTTTCCTGATATTTCTAATGAAACTGAGGTCTTTGCCATTCTATTTTCTATCTTTTCTTTCCAACAAATAAGTAGTAACCGTTAAAGTTGAGAGGGTCGATTATGCTTTCAATCCAATCTTCTTCGAAATCTCACTGGAGCGGTTTTTATCCACTTTCTCCAAAAAATTAATAATACGACGTCTTTTCGCAATCATGGATAATAATCCGCGACGACTATGGACATCATGTGCGTGAGCTTTAAGGTGGTCAGCAAGTCGGGTTATTTTGTGACTGAGCAGTGCAATCTGCACTTCAGGACTGCCCGTATGCCCTTCTGCTGTCTGGAACTGTTTAATTATATCCTGTTTTTGATCTGTACTAAGCGGCATATAAATCGTATTATACCAAAACCATAAAAAAAAGGAAAGAGGTTATTACATTTCTGCTGAGTGTGACGTTTCTCCTTGAGCTGAGGAAGAACCTATTGCTCCTGAGTGTGAAGCATCCTCAGAACGTGCAGGCAGGTGCTCAGATAGCGTCGGTATAACCTTTTGCTCTGCTTCTAAGGGAAGAAGCGGCGTCGGCGTGAGCAATGTCTCTAAGCCTGAGGGAACTGAATTACTCTCTGCATCAATCACATATGCACCGACACCGACCACACTAAATACTAAAAAAAGAATACAAGCAAGCCAGACATAGGTCATCGTTCCCGGCTTGTGAATACCAGGAGGTGTCGGTCGAGTCTCCGATAGTCTGTCATACGTCATATACTCAGTATATGTCGATCGAAAATCTATCGCAATCCTGAAGTATAAAGGAAAAGCACCCGGCCAGGTTAGTAAAAAGCCATGGATAGGTTTGCCTTCTACTCGCTTGTGAGTAGAGGCATTCCCATTGTAAGCTTTTCCCTGGCGGGTGCTCGAACAGGCCGTACGACCGATCAACCTCTGTGTTTATCTATTGGTTGAAAGTACAGGGCAAACGACAAGACAACGATGAACAGTGTCAGAAAAATTGCACTTGACAGCGGTGGGAGCTCTGTCTTCAGAACTTCATCGCCTCCAGTGACAGTCGCTGCTGCCAAGAAGATTGCAGCAACCCACATACCATATGAGTCAACAAACGGTGCAATTCTCTCCGTCGCTTCCGCGATCCGGTTCAGAAATGAGACAACGTGCTTCATGTTCCCTCCGTTTTCATCACAAATGCGTATTGCCTGCCGCTATATCAGGTCATGACTGACCTTCAAGAGCGGAGAGAGAGTATACCAAAGGAGAAAAAAACCTGCAATGCTATGGGGTTTATGAGGGATCGCTTGAGCCTTTATACACTTTCGGTGTTAACCAATCAGACGGTGCGTCCTGAGGAGATGGATTCGTATTTTGCTGCTGTTGCTGCATCGGCTGATTCTGAGGCTGA
>CAZOHC010000004.1:14435-25649 GCA_964579845.1 uncultured Gammaproteobacteria bacterium
TGTTGCTGCATCGGCTGATTCTGAGGCTGACTCTGCTGCATAAATGCAGGGGTTTGCACCTGAGCAGGCATGAGAGGCATACGAACTGCTCCGCGTCTCATCAGCTCTGCTGCAATTTCGAAGGCGAAATAACTCGTATTCGGACTTTGGAAATTATTGGTAGCAAACGAGATACCCAGTAATAAATTCTGTGCGGCGTCAATATCAAGCGGCATCCCGTTTGAAAGTATGAGATTTGCCATCTGTTCACTGACTGAGGAAAACTGTGTTGCTACGATCACAACATCACCAAAATTTTCATTTTTTGCTTTATTATCGATATTAACGATCGTCACATCTTTCATTGCCTCAGAGTTTACTACGTCTCCGAGTGATGCGAATTGTGCTGTTCCGACGACGATAAGGACAGTCGGCATGCCGCCGCCTCGTGTGAAGCGGACATCATCTTCAGCAAATGTCAGGCCATTTTCTCCTGCTTTAACGACAATATTCAGATGTCCGTTTTCAATTGTGTACGAAACTTTTTCAATTTCACCTTCCTGGTATGGGAATGAAACGACAAGGTCTCCGCCTGCACTGCCGATTGTCGACTTTACTTCATCAATTCCGACCAGGGAAGAAAGTTCTACTATGGGTTGAGATGCCGATGCGATAGAAACTGCTTTATTTGAGGCTTTCAGCGAAAGGTATAACGACAAAGCTGCCGCCATCTCGTCAATGTTCGGGTTCTTTCCGACCATAATTCCGAGTCTGTCGTTCTGATTGAGAATTTCTTTAAACTGCTGTAGCGCTGCTGTATCCATAAGTAGAGCCTGAATAATATTCCTATAGGCTATGAGTGGGATAATATCACATCTCCGACTTGAAAGTCAAGTGCGGGGTTAATAATGATGCCTGCTTCTTGGCCTTTTTCTACTTTCGATGTCGTGTTCTTCCCCTGGCGAAGAGAGGTGATGTTACTCTCACCGATAACCTCTTCTCCCCGCATTATTCGGATTTTATCTCCGCGTGCGATACGACCATCTTGAACTGAGATACCAAGAACAACAGACTTTTCATAAGGAAAACTCGCGAGAATCCGTGCCTGGCCATAAATCTGCTCCATGCGAGCATGAATTCGTCCTTCAATAACATCGTTGATTTCATCAAGCATTTCATAAATTATCGAGTAGTTTTTCGCCAATACTTTTTCAGTGACAGCCAGCTTTTCGACCTCAGGCCGGATCTTGGTATTAAATCCGAGTACAACTGAACCGGTCGACTTCGCGAGCAAAATATCTGCTTCAGAAATCTCACCCGTTTTTTCAGAGATCACATCGACGCCTTCCGGAAGAGCGTAGTGAATAGCTTCAAGTGATCCCTGAGTATCAGCAAGCAGGATAACCGAGAGTTCTACACCTTCTTTCATAGCTCTGTACGGCTCTGCTTCTTTCTTTGCTGATTCTTGCGTTGCTCCTTCTTTTTTTTCAGATGTGACGATGCTTCCGACCGGAGGTACTTCTGAAAACCCGAGGATTTCAACACCTGCACCGATGGTTGCTGACTGAACCTGCTTCCCTTCTGTATTCAGAAGTGAGCGAATTTTACTTTCTTTTCCGTCAACATACATTGTTTCACGAACCTTGAGCGTGCCGTCTTTGACAATAACAGTCGCACGAGGTCCTGCTTTTTGATCAAGCTTTGATTCGATGACGATAGCACTGACCGGATTCGCTTCTGATCGACGTGCATAGTTCTCTGCATGCAGCTCCTGAACAAGGAGGATCAAATCAAGCAGTTCCTTCATGTTCTTGCCTGTTTTTGCTGACACTTCAAGGACCGGAACATCGCCTCCATACTCCTCAGGGGTAATCTCTTCTTTCATGAGCTCTTGCTTTACTTTATCGGGAAGTGCTGTTTCCAGATCAGCTTTCGTTAAGGCAACGATGAAAGGAATCCCGGCCTGCTTTAAGACACCGATACTTTCTCGCGTCTGAGGCATGATTCCGTCTGCTGCTGAGATAACGAGAATACCGATATCAGCAACCTGCGCGCCACGACCCCGCATGGTTGTAAACGCCTCATGTCCGGGCGTATCGATAAAAGTAATAGAACGTTTTTTCCCTTCATGCTCCAACGTTATGGTTGAGGCACCGATTTTTTGGGTAATACCGCCTGATTCACGATCAGCGATAGAAGTCTTGCGAATAGTATCTAAGAGGGTTGTTTTGCCATGGTCAACATGACCGAGTACGGCTACGACAGGCGGATACAATGTGCTTGATTGATGTGCTGATTTTTCCATAATGAAATTCCTCGCTGTGCTCCCATAGGTTATTTCTCTTCGACAGCCTCATCAGACGTAGCTGATGAATCAGGCGAAGCAGCCTCAACTTCTTCTGAACTTGCTTCAGGGGTTACGACTTCTTCTTCAGGAGTGACTATCTCTTGTGAAGCATCTGAGACAGTCTCATCAGTTGTTACGACCTCTTCCTCAGGGGATGAAATAGTCTCATCTTGAACTTCTTCAGTGGAAACTACCTCTGGTGCATCATCAACACTTTCTGCCTTATCTGCAGCAACTTCAGGCTCGCCTGCTCCTTCTATTTCAATGCGTACACCGGTCAACTTTGATGCAAGTCGGACATTCTGACCGTCTTTGCCGATAGCCAATGACAGCTCTTCCTGCGGTACGAAGACCTGTGCTATTTTATCTTCTTCATTAAGCTCCACACGGACATTTTTTGCAGGAGATAGCGCATTTGCGATATATGTAGTCAGATCATCACTGAACTGGATGATATCGATTTTCTCGACACCACCTGTTTCCTGAATAACAGCTTGAATTCTCACACCTTTCTGTCCGACACATGAACCAACAGGGTCAATACCGGGTTGGTTTGAGAAGACAGCTACTTTCGAGCGATTTCCTGCCTCACGAACGACTGCTTTGATCTCGACACTTCCCTGTGCTACCTCAGGAACTTCACGTTTGAACAGACCTTCAAGCAGTCCGTTACTGGCACGGGATACGATTATTTCTTCACCGCGTGTTCCTTCTCTGATTTCCACAAGGTGAACAGAGAGTCGTTGGTTGAGATGGTATTTTTCGTTCGGTACCTGTTCTGAAGGAGGCATAATAGCCTCAGTTTTTCCGATATCGATAATAATATTCGGCCCTGCGAAGCGAAGCACCATGCCATTCACAACAGTTCCCATTCTGATTTTATAATCAGAAAGGATCGCTTCTTTCTCTTTTTCACGAATTTTCTGAAGAATTACCTGTTTTGCGGTCTGTGCAGCGATACGTCCGAAGCCGGGAGGGGTAATATCTTTTCCGTCTTTCAGGATTTTTGCTTCACCCGTGTTCGGATTCAGTTCAGCCTCATATTCTTCTAGCTCTGTACCAGGATGGTCTTTCCGGTAGGCAGCGAGAATGGCATTTTTCACGGTATCAAGCACGACAGTAACATCAACCCCGCGCTCTGAGGCGACTTGGTTTAATGCAAGAGCAAACTCTGATCTTTGTACAGCTGGCATAACAACGCCTAGTATACCAGAAAGGAAAGGCAGGTTCAACCTGAGAAACGACTTTTTCAGTCCGAAAAACTAGACCGGAGGACAGATTTGATTCTGGATTTGCGTGAACTTTGATTCGATATCATCCGCATTCAAAGAGTCAATATAATGCGGCTCACTCGGCTGGGACGCAATATTTGTCAGAATGGATCGTAATTGAGGAAGAAAAACTGTGTCTTCCTGGCTATACACCGCGACTGAATAGATCCTCACACCGTTTGCTTTAATGCGCGAACCCAGGTTAGGTTCTTTCGTTGGATCCTGGTCGGGAGAATATGCGCTGGTTTCAGAAATTATAATATCATTCGGACCTCGAACATCAGTTTCGGGTATTCCGTCACTGATAAAGATAAGTGTTTGCGTATGCTCGGGATATGTAATTTTTGAAGCTCGAAGCCATGCATCTGCACCAGCTAAGCCGTCTCTCATATACGTTGCAGCAAAAGGATATGGTTCAAGCTGACTTACTACCTGTTGAAGCATTGACCGCGACTCGCTTAAGGGCGTTAATGCTAGACGTTCCCTCGGTTCAGGTACTGACGGTTCAATTGAACCTTGCTCTCTCGGATCGTCACTGATTACCCCATCGAACGGTTCTGAGAAAGAATAGATTCCGACAAGGGCTTCATCAGGCATCGCCGTTGTGAATCTGATTATCGCGTTTCGCAGAACGTCGATTTTCCGCATGCCGTTGGTTGATGGCTTTAGCATCGAACCTGAGACATCGACTAAGAAAGCGACCGAGCTTTGTTGACAGGACGTGACAGGATCTTCCGGAGGTGCATCAGGTGCGGGTGTCGGGCGCTGCTCGAACCGATACTCTCTGAAGGAGATCGAACCGACGGGCGCATGGTTCGGCTGTTTCGGTAATGGCTCTGCTTCTATCCATCCGTTCTCGTATGACGGAACAGGCTCAGGAAAGCCTCCGCCGGTCATCACGAATGAACCTGCCATGATCAGGCTTAGGATAACGACTGTTGAGAAATTGCCGGAAACACCTTTATGCTTCCTCCGTCTCCATTTCGTTTTTAAAAAATTAACAACAGGTTTCATATCTAACGTTTAACTCGCGTCGGAACACATCGTCTGTGAGATGTTCTCAAATATTCCCGGAAGCTCAGCTGCACGATTCGCCCGTATATAGTATCTCCCCGGAGGTGATGACGCGACTCGAGAAAGCAGTGCATTGTACTCACTCTTTAACCTCGCGTCTGATCCTTCTTCCAATTGGATTCCAATTGTATATACCTTCACACCCATATCTTTTATCTGCTTGGCCACGTTATCACCACGAGTCGGATCTTGTTCTTTATAAAAACAACGATCACTTATACCCAATATTGTAGAGCACGTACAATTTTGTCCACCCAGCACACAACGTCTATTTTCTTCCTCAGATTCAGGAATTCCGTCTGAGACAAGAATCAAAATCAGATCACGATCACTATGCTTTGATTTTATATTTCTTAGCTGCCTCGCTACCCTCTCCATACCATCTTTCATATATGTGTACCCGGTCGCCTGTAGTTCAGGAATCAGGGCTTCGTACTCACTACGTGACTGTTGCATCAACGACATCCCCAGTTCGACACTTGTATGATCTGAAAAGGTCGTCACACCTATTAAACCATTATCACTCATTTTATCTCCAAATAACTCAAGTGCACTCTGCAGTTGCTGTAATTTTGACTTCCCATCACTATCAATTCGACTCATCGAGCCTGAGACATCCAGCAGAAACAGCACCGCTGGAGCCCCTTGACAGCCCTCGAAACTGAATGTACGCAACTGAAGTGCTGCGTATGAATCTGAAAATTCCGGCTCTTTCACTTGTAACGGCTCACCGGGTTTCAGCGAAGGTGTTCGTTCAGGAATCATGTCGCCGACGAGATACCCTGCCATGATCATTACGCCGATCATAATCGCCCAGTACATACTGAGCCCTCCCTTCGCTGATGATAGTAGTAATTGTTTAATAAATGACATACTCTAAAGCGTACTGTTGAACCTCTCTAGTGCAACCGACTCACAAACTCGTATCTTTCTTCACTGTTGCGGTAATTGTTCCATCTTCACTGACAGTAAACATAACAGTATCTCCCCTATCGACCTTCTCCTCCAGCTTCAACTTCGCCAGTTTTTCTTCTATCGTATCCTGAATATACCTCCGAAGCGGCCTCGCTCCGAACTGCTCGTCATAGCCCTGCCGGGAAATTGCCGGAACCACAGCATCATCGAACGCTACGGTAATATCCTGTTCTGCCAGCTGTTTTCTGACCTCACCGAGTAGCAACGTTACGACGCTTTGTACTTCATCAGGTGAGAGCGGTGTAAACGTGATAATCCCGTCGAATCGATTAAGGAGCTCAGGTTTGAAAAGGTTTTGTGACTGGAGCACATCAAGGAATTCTGTTTGAAACGCTTTATCGACTGTGTTACCTTGCTTAAGTTTCTCTCTGATAAATGCTGATCCTGCATTTGAGGTAGCGATAATAATTGCATTCGAGAACGAAACGGTTTTCCCTTTATTATCAGTTAACCTCCCGTCTGATAGTACTTGGAGAAACAGGTCAAGTATTTTCGGATGTGCTTTCTCGAATTCATCAAGCAGCACGAGCGTATACGGATTATCATGAATCATATCAGTCAACTCACCCCGCTCATCACCGAATCCGGGAGCAGCACCGAGTAAGCGCTCAACACTTGTTCCGTCGACGTACTCACTCATATCAAGTCGGATAATTTTTTCCTCTCCGCCGTAGTACAACTCAGCAAGCGCTTTCGCTGTTTCTGTTTTACCGACCCCGGTAGGTCCGAGGAACAGGAATGAAACAGGTCTGGAATGCTTCGTAACACCGCTCCTGAGTCGACGCATCGCTTCCGAAACTGCACTTATTGCCTGATGCTGTCCGATCACGCGCTTATGCAACCGTTCCTCCATGTTAAGTAAGAGTTCTTTTTCTTCTTTCCCGGGTGCTGCGATCGGTGCGCGCACTGTCTGTTCAACCAGGCTGATGACATCTTCGGGAAGGACGATCTTTTTTCTTCTCACGGAAGCTCCGGTCCCGCCGCGCTGCGCCGTATCGCTCAGAAGCCTCACAGCACTTCCGGGAAGAACATTGTCAGGGAGATAATTCTTACTGAGTGTTAACGCAGTCACGATTGATCTATACGGGAATAGTGCCTGATAAAGCCGTTCTATGTCCGGAACTTTGCGGAAAATCATATCTTTGGCAATCTGATCATCGGGTTCGTCAAGCTTGATCAGCGAAAAGACTTCACGAAGACTGCTTTTTTCCATATATTTTTTATAATTCTCACTTGACATCATCGCGATAACAGGCAAACTGCTCCCTTTGAGATACGGGAGAAGTGCGCCGCTCAGGTTGAGGTTAAACGAACTGTCTCCCATAATTTCCTGTAACTCCGGTATTAATAGAACGATGTTTCCTGCATGTGATAACTCAGCAATAATCGTCTGAAGTCTTTCCTCAAGTTCTGCTCTGTTGTCTGCACCTGCCAGAAGAGATCCTATCATCAGGGTCATCACCCGCTTATGCTTCACGTTCCCGCTCAACTTTCCTGAGAAACTATCCTTCGCGAACGCAGTGACGAGGCGTTCTTTTCCTACTCCTGATTCACCGACGATCAAGACATTTCTTGCTTCAGGCTTGGCAAGCCCGTTCAATAACTCCTGATACTCAGCTTCACGCCCTTCCACATTCCCACTCTCACGAAGTGCTTGGTACGTAAAATCAGTCGTATACTTCTCGGTTTCAGGCGTCCAGCCGAAGACGAGGAAGTCACCGAGACCTCCTCCAGCTATCTCGACAGATTCGACAATCATGTTTTCCTCATCAGGAAACACCATTCTTCCCCATCTCACGAGAGATGCCAGATCATCACTCTTGAGTTCTTTTGCGAAGAGGACTTTCTCCTGAGACTCGATCAGGAGTAGGTAAGCAGCAAAGAGATCAAATGATGTGATATATTTTGCTTTATACTGCTTTGCCAGAAGATACGCCTGCTGAGCCCACGCATCTCTCTCGATCTGCACCCTAGGGATTTCGTTTTCATTAAGCTGCATTCTGAATAGGAGAAATCTTATCTGGGGGAGTTTTAGTAATCGACGCAGACTGTTCTGGGTAGTATGTCCTGCGTAGAGCACATCTATCCCCGTATGTGAAACAGCATGCATGCAATTGTCAACCGAAACGTCTGAAACGGTCTTCGACGGGCGATGGCGGCTGAGCGAGAAATGATAAAACACTTCCCACATCGTCAGACAACTTAGGAAGAACAGCGGAAGTTTCGGCAATGTACCGGCAACAACAGCCAACCATATCATCGTAAGCAGACTGAAAAACAGCAGCAATCGAAGCACACGGAAAATAAATGAAGAATAGATTGTATGAATTAGAACGTGCTCTCTCATAAAAATAATAACCAAACTGTTCCGGCCGGCACAAATAAAAATCCGATGATAATTAACAGTTCGAGTGACACAAGGAGGAGAAACAGAATGAGGTGAAAGATGATCCACACACTTTTAACGGCAATACCCATACCGATTGAGAATCCGACCAAACCATGACGGTACTCATTTTTCAATGGTTTAAAAAATGTTGAAAGGAAAAGCGGAACCGAGACTGCATGCAGAAATGCACGGTTGAGGGTAAGGAAGTACCGAGCAATGCCAAGAGGTGCATCAACGTACCAAAATTTGAGAAATGTAATCGGCAGTAACAGGACAGTCATACGGCTTCATTCCAGTATAAAAAGTCTCAGCCTAAAACACAATGAAAGAGGGTATGGACACGCTCAGAGATAAACCGACTAACTCGCAGATGTGCCGGCAGACATCGCATTTCCCGTTCCTGCTGGAGGAGGAGGCGTCTGTTCAGTCGGAGGATTAGCAGAGCCAGCAGGTTCTTGCGGCTTTACAGAGTCAGATGAAACCAGCGAAAGCGGATCAAACGGTTGTTCGACAGGAGTCTGTGCAGTTTGGCCGAGGAGTGACTCGACACCGGCCGGAACATCCGCAGGATTTACCTGCTGTGCATTCGGGACTGCCATCGCATCGCCTGCGCCTCCCGGTTGTGTCGGCTGGTTCGGATCAACAGGAGGTACTTCCTGAGGGTTTGTACCATCTCCTTCAGGACCATCTGTAGCCGGCTGTGCAGCCTGATCTGGTGATGCCGCACCCTCATCGGGACTGCCTGCAGCAGGAGCTGCTTGTTGCTCAGTACTCTGGGTGTTCTCTTCGTCTGCTGTTCCTTTTTCTTTATCTTTCAGACTTTGTGGTGACTTTGTAAAGAGATACTCATTTTTCTGATCATCATAATCTATGACGATGATATCGCCGGCACTGAACGTTTTACCGATAATCAGCACTGCGATCGGATTTTCAATTGAGGTCTGTATTAACCTTCGAAGCGGTCTCGCACCGTACATCGGATCATACCCTTCTTTAGCCAACTGCTGCAGGCCTTTATTCGTAATCTGCACTCCAAAGCCCTGTTCTTTCAATAGTTTCGCTGTCTTCTTAATGCCAAGTTTGGCTATGCCTGCCATATCCCGTCGTCTGAGCGGTTTGAAGATCACGATATCATCAAAACGGTTAAGCAGTTCTGGTCGGAAGAATTTGCGAAGCTCATCATTGATCTTCCCTGATAGTTCTTCATAATCTTTATCTTCCTGCTCTTCTGTCTTCTCGGCGTGCTTGTCATCCTCTCCCAGTTTCTGAACAATCATCGCACTGCCGATGTTTGAAGTACAGATAACAATCGTGTTCTTAAATGAGATCGTGTTGCCTTTATTATCCGTCAACCGACCGTCCTCAAGCAGCTGGAGCAGGATGTTAAAGACATCAGGGTGAGCTTTTTCTACCTCGTCCAGAAGAACGATAGAATACGGTTTGGCACGGACAGCTTCGGTTAACTGACCACCTTCTTCATAGCCGACATAGCCGGGAGGAGCACCGATGAGCTTTGCAACTTCGTGCTTTTCCATATACTCAGACATGTCAAGTCTGATGATCGCATCATCACGACCGAAGAGAATCTCAGACAATGTTTTCGCGAGCTCAGTTTTACCGGTACCTGACGGTCCGAGGAAGATAAATGAGGCAATCGGCCTTGCACCGCTGGCCAACCCGATCCGGCCTCGCCTGACTGCTTCTGAGACAGCTGTTACTGCATGTTCCTGATCAATCAGCCGCTGATGAATTCTATCTTCAAGTTCCAGTAATTTCTTTCCTTCATCTTCCGTCAGTTTCGTCACAGGAATCCCGGTCCAACTTGCGACTACTTTCTCGATATCTTTCTTCCGCACTTCATTCCCGTGCTCACCAACATGTTCTTCACTTGTTCCACCGTACTGTTCAGCTAGGGTCTTCTCTTTGACATCATCGTTCAGATCGGTAATACCTGTTCCGTCAATAGCCTCATCAGCCTTTTTCTCGCCATCTGAGCCTTCTGCTTTCGCCGCCCCATCTGCAGGAGCTGCATCCTGTGACTCAGCCTGCTGAGGAGCTTCTGCTAAAGCAGCAGGTGGTGATTGATCGGAAGCTCCTGCCTGCTGATCAGTCCCTAGTGTCTGGGAGAGAACATTGTCTGTTGTCTGTGCGTTCACGCTCTGCGGGTTTTCCAGTTGTCCCTCTGCCGGTGGTTGCTGGCCCTGCGGTGCCTGAGCAGTCTCACCTGGTGCTAACGGAGCACTCTGTTGTTGCGTCTGATCCTGAGGCGCACTTCCCTGAGCTGTCGATGCACCAGTCCCGTCAGGTGTAGGAGTCTCACCCTGCTGCTGTTCTGTCTGAGGAGCAGAAGCTTCTGCTACCTTTGCTGTCTCTTCTCCTGCTTGTAACGGTGCCTCTTCATCTTTCTCATCAGCGAGAACCTCAGCACCTTTCTCCGCACGGGCTTGAGCGAGTTTTACCTCAGCTGCAGCTTCATCCAAGAGATCGACTGCTTTATCCGGAAGGTAACGCTCCCCGATATACTTTTTCGACAGTTTCACTGATGCTTCAAGCGCTTCATTCGTAATTACGACATTGTGGTATTTTTCATACTTCGGCCGCAGCACCTCAAGCATTTTCATTGCTGTTTCCTCATCAGGCTCTTCTGCAATAATCGGCTGGAAACGTCGTTCAAATGCTTTATCTTTTTCGAAGTATTTCCGGTACTCAGCAGTCGTCGTCGTACCGATAATCTGGAAATGTCCACGAGCCAGATGCGGTTTAATGATGTTTGAAGCATCCATCGCTCCGCCGTCTCCGCCGGCCCCGATTAATGTATGAATCTCATCAATAAACAGAATTACCTGTCCCTGCTGAGCCATAGCGTCTTTGATAACTTCACGGAGTCTCTCTTCGAATTCCCCACGTTTTGACGCACCTGCAACGAGCGAGGAGACATCAAGTTGTATAATTCTCCGTTTCCCGAGATCAGAAGGCACCGTTCCCTGCACTATTTGCTGTGCCAAGCCTTCGATAATCGCAGTCTTACCCACACCTGCCTCACCAATAATAATCGGATTATTCTTCGTTCGTCGAAGCAGAATATGTACCAGACGCTCAACTTCTTTTTCACGACCGACGACCGGATCCAGCTTCCCGGCAGCTGCTTCACTCGTCAGGTCTATCCCGTATTTCTCAAG
>CAZOHC010000004.1:25659-46966 GCA_964579845.1 uncultured Gammaproteobacteria bacterium
TCAAGCGAGGATTTTTTTCCGACACTGTATTCGCTGGATTTTTGCAGCTTCTCATCCAGTTGCTCTTTACTGACACCTTCTGCCTTGAGGTATTCAGCCAGCTTCGGATTAACCGTGTAAATAGCGAGAAGCATATCGAGCGGCTCAACAAAGCCGACACCCCGACCTTTTGCATTCCTATATGCTTGCTCGAATATCTGTACAGAATCATTACTGAGGGTCGGTTGTCCGGTGGCTTGCTGGGAAACTTCTTTCTGCTGAAGATCGCGCGAAATTTTGGCGACATCAACGGAGAACTGATCTAAGATCTGAAAAATCCCTTCATCATACAGCATCCCGAGCAGGATCTGTTCAGGCTCTATATACTGTTGTTTTTTACGAACTGCCTCTTTATGAGCGTTTTGGAGAATCTGTGTTGTTCTGGTGTCTAAATGAGACAAAGCAGACAGGTTCTGTCTGAGCGCAGGATCCATCTTACTTCCGCCTATATCTGCAGCAGGCTGAGCAGGAGCCGGCGACGCATCAACAGGAGGAGGAGTAGCAACAGGCTGCGTGTTCCCGCCTGTCGGTGGCGGAACAGGAACCGCTGACTGCGTCGTAGTATCTGCTTGTCCGGGAGCCATACCACCCTGATCAACAGGAGGTACAGGTGCTTGCGGCATATCTTTTTTTGATCCGAACAGGTTTCCTAACATATGGACAGCTCCCTCAAACGAAGAGGGTCTAGATTATAGTAACAAGAATACGTGTTGTGTACAAGTGTATCTTTCACAAGCATAACAATACGTTACTCTTTCTTCTCAAGCTCTTCAAGTTCTTTCGGTCCTTCAGGTTCATCGGCAAGATCTTTTAAGGCAGGCTTCTCTGCTTCCTCAGACTCCAAAGGCGCTACCGGCTGCTCGGTCTGAGAAGGAGTGTCATCACCGGGGAAGAATGACTCCTCAGGTGTTTCCGAAAGCTCACGAGCACCGCCAGGCGCGTTCTGCCCTTCAGGCATAGGAAGTTCAGCCGATAATGTCTGAGATTTAGCCTGCTCAGTTTCTGTGCTTCGGGTTGCCTCAACATGACTTTCTTCTTCCTCTTCTTTTGCTTTCACCTGTTCCAGTGAATCTGTAGCTGCCTGTTTCTTCGCTTTCAGATACGCGACGATCTCAGGGAGCGTAAATCCTCCCATCATGAGGAACGGAAGAATTGTCGAGACTGAGTGGAGCCCCTGCTCGACGACATCAGCATCACTTGATGAAAGCATATTAATTGTCTGGGTGATCTGATTAATATCATCCTGGATCCACTGCGTTCTGGTAACATTTGCCTTATCGAGGTTCTGAGGGACTTCCATTGTCTGGTAATTCTTGGTCCACATTTTCCGGACCGCTTCATAATCTTCCAAGCTGACAGTCTGCACATTGTTCTGAGCCGGAAGTGCTGTCGGCTTCGTCTCTTCGTCAACAAATGCGACCAGCTGCTTCGCCAGCTCATTTCCTTTTTGTTTTTCTTCAACCAAGGTTTCTTTCAGTTTCGCGATCTCAGCTTTCTGAGCCTCAGGAGTTTCTGTCTGAGCAATTGTTGCAATCTTCTGGAGTGTCTGTGTCGCGAACTGATTCCCTTCCTGGCTGGCTTTCGTAAATGCCTGGTGAATCGTGTTGAATCGCTGCTTGTCGACCAGGTTCGTAATCGATTCCGGTCTGGAGATCTTCGAGAACGTTTCTTTGATATGGTTCGTAACCTGTGAAGTCGTCATATTGACGACGTTCATCGTATGGGAAGCGTTCATGATTGTTGACGCCATGATATTCCCTGACTGACTCTCTTTCACTAACCTATCGCGTAGCTCATTAAAGCGGGCTTTCTCAGTGGTATTGGTAATTGTACTGACATTACTAAGCTTCCCAAGCGTTTCTTTGACTCGTGATATTTCATGAATCTGGCTCGATTTGTTCGAAGTAATAGCAGAGTCAAATCGCGCCACATCCCGAAGTGTCGGAACAGAGAGGTTCGCCATTCTGAGCGTTTGTACATGAGCAGGCATCGGCTTAATATTGAGCGTCGGCTGCTTATAGACTGCAGTTGTCTCAGTCGGTATCGTCCGCGCGAGACCTGTTCCGGCAGGAGGCGGTGGCGGAATAACAGGCTTCTTCATCGGAGGAATATCAGGCCCAGGTTTCCGAGGAGGAACCGGCGGCGGGGATGCAGGTGGAGTCGGTGCTTTCGGACGCCTAGCCCAACCCATTAAACCTTTAAAAGCAGGACTTTCTGCATAATTGTAGTTCATCGCATACTCGAGGAAAATCTGCAAAAGTACCCAAGGTAGCAGTATAACCATCCATAACATCAGCAGTGCGATAACATACTGAGCAAAAGTATCCACCACATTCGCGCTATTTGTCAGATGCAGTACCTGACTCGGCCCACCGATCAGAATACTGGTCGCAGTCGGATACACAATACTGTCTGAAATCCCGGTTCTACTCCAATCAAAGTTCTGTGGAATACCTGCACGCCAGAGATGGACGAGGCCTGACAGGAATATCGCAAAAAGCGGTGCATACATGAGCCACCTGAAGAACTCGCCGATCCAGATTTTTCCGGTATTCCTTACCGGATAGTACAATAAGAGTAGCGGGAAAACCGGTGAGAGAATAATAAAAAACCAAAGAATGATTTTACGAACAAAGAGTGTTCCGACCATCGCGAAATAGGTAAAGGCAGTAAGTTTTACTAATAGTAAGTTGATAAACGCTGATTCCTGGTATTCTTCACCGACTAACCGATACCCGATAAATTCTTCATATTCCCAATCGATGAAGAACAGGTCTGCCTGAGAGATACATGAGGGCGGACACGGTTCGTTCGGAGCAGCAGGATTACGCAGAAAAAATCCCTGAATCAGATCTGTCGTCTGATATAAAAGCGAAAGCAGCGAGAAAGAGAATGTAACGAGCAGGACAATTGCAAAAAACCGGGGAATAAATCGCATCGCCGACAAACTCTTCCCACGGGTCGCGATCAGGATAAACGCTGTCGCGATCACGAAGAGGATAAATAACGCGTAAATGATGTTACGAATAATGAGCCAGAATGATTCTAAGGGACTGGTTTGTCCTTGTGCGGTAAACGTCCATCGATAGTCATGGAGTGTCCAGTTCAGGAGATCTTTTGACCTTGCAGCATTTTTTCCGGTAAACGTTACTTCAGGATCCACTACCCAGGTACCGCCTGTCGGCATTCTCTCAACCTGCTGGGCTGACACATCAGGAACCGCCATACTGAAAACTGAAAGCGAGAGCAGAACACCGATGATGATTGAGAACATGAGCAGAAACTTTTTCATTTATTACCTTTCGAACCCAGGAACACGAAGAATATCGATCAGGATTACCTCGATAAAGACATATCCGAAAATCGCGAGCAACAAGCCGAACAATGCATAAAAGATATACGTCTTCCCATTACGAAGCTGTATAGGATTTCCTTGTGACGTGAGCATGAGATATCCTCCGATAATGATAAAGATCAGAGATAACCCTCCTATCATACCCAGGCCATAGGTATAGTACTGTGCTGCGAATCCTGCCGGATCTTTGGGAATACATCCGATCTCAGTCTGTGCGCCTTCTCCCCGAGGAGTATCACATTTAGCCGTATCGACAGCAGCAGAGACAGCAGGAACAGGGAGTACGATAAAACTGAAGAGGAAGAATAAAAGCGAGATGAACAGGCTGAGTTTTGTCAATGAAAACGAAGAACCCACGAAACCGGCCACTTCTCTGAGCAGATGAGAATGTATCATACTACTATCATCGTAGCACAGTCGGGGATTTGTATGTCAATAGAAGCTGAGTAGAATATTAGAACCAGCCCTTTTTATTTTTCTTACCCTCAGTTTTCAGTTCTTCCAGGAGTTCTTTCTGTCTCTTATTGAGTGATTTCGGAACAGTTACTTTGATACGAACGTAGTGATCACCTTTCCCGCTGCCTCTGAGATACGGAACACCCTTTCCTGAGAGTCTGATGAGCGTGTTCGGCTGCGTTCCGGCCGGAATACTTATTTTTACATCCCCTTGCACTGTTTTGACAGTTAATTCTTCACCGAGTGCTGCTTGTGGGAACGACAGCTCTTCCTCTGAGACGATATCATAGCCTTCTCGCTGAAACGTCTTATGCGGCGTGACATCGATGAGCACATCATAGGTATCGAAGCGAATTCGTGATCCTGAATTCACCCCTGCCGGGATCTTAATTTTCTGAGACTTACCATCTATTGTTACAGACTTTTCAACACCTTTCACCGCTTCCATGAAATCAATCCGCACTGAATACATCGGCCGTCTGGCTCGCTGACCGAACGGAGAAGCACCGCCGAAAAACTGTTCAAAGATCTCAAACGGATCAGAAAATCCGCCGAAATCGAATTCCTGTCCCTGACCGTTCGTGCTATAGGTATAACTGAACGGACCGTACTGCCCGCCTCCGAATGGGTTACCGCCACCGAACGGATTGCCGCCACCCATACCGCCTTGTTCAAAAGCAGCAGCACCGTATTGGTCATACATCTGCTTTTTCTGCGGATCAGAGAGAATTTCATAGGCTTTCGTAATCTCTTTAAACTTTTGCTCACCTTCTTTTGTTTTATTCCTGTCAGGATGATACTGCAGCGCAAGTTTACGATACGCCTTTTTAATCTCATCTGCAGAGGCAGTTTTTGTTACCCCCAGTAATGTATAGTAGTCTTGTGTATTTGCCATAGTTATTATCTCGAATGATACCTATTATACTAAAAAGGTGCACGGAGTGTTTTCAAAAAGGTAACTCTTCATCGCAGGGGACATCTTGTTCTCCGGCGTTTTTTTCTTCAAAAATTGTTGTTCCCACTGAGACGTTCTGTTCCGGATGAATCAATCCTAGCTCGAGTTGAATTGCCTTTCTTCTGGAATAGAGTTCAGCGGGCATATATCCCAGCTGGATATAGTCCTCAAGCTTATCTGTTACATCATCGAGCTCTGAGAATAACTGTGAACGAGGTTTTGAGGAAGGCTGCGTATCTTTATGTGAACGGAATTCATTATTTTCCGTCATCGACTACTTCACCTTCTTTAGGGGTATCGCCTTCATCTTTTTTCTCGTCTGTTTCTGTTACTTCTTCAGCTTCCTGAGCACCTGAAGTCTGAGTACTTTCAGACGCATCTGTCGCACCGGCTTCAGGCTGTTGACTCATTGCTTGACCGATTTTTTGCATTGATTCTGAGAGTTCGTTGGATTTCGCCTCAATTTCTTCTTTTGTTCCTGTCTCCAGGATCGCTTTGAGAGATGAAACTTTTTCTTCAACGTCTTTCTTTATATCGTCTGACACTTTATCTCCGGCATCTTTCAGAGCTTTCTCGGCGGTGAAGATCAGAGAATCAGCGGCATTTTTGATCTCAATTCTTTCCTTCTTCTCTTCATCTTCTTTTGCATGGAGTTCTGCTTCTTTGGTCATGCGCTCAACTTCTTCTTTTGAGAGTCCTGTCGAACCGGTAATTTTAATACTCTGTTCTTTCCCTGAAGCTTTATCCTGTGCCTTAACAGTCAGAATCCCGTTCGCATCAGTATCAAACGTCACTTCAATCTGCGGAACGCCCCGCGGCGCAGGGGGAATGCCGTCCAGGATAAATCTCCCCAGAGACTTATTGTCAGCAGCCATCGGACGCTCACCCTGGAGAATATTAATTTCTACCTGTGTCTGATTATCAGCAGCTGTTGAGAAAATCTGTGATTTTGAGGTCGGAATCGTAGTATTGCGCTGAATAAGTGGTGTCGCAACCCCTCCCATGGTCTCGATTGAAAGGGTTAACGGTGTCACATCCAGAAGCAGTACGTCTTTGACTTCTCCTCCTAGAACACCGCCTTGAACTGCAGCGCCGATTGAGACAACCTCATCAGGATTAACTGACTTATTCGGCTCTTTTCCGAAGAACTTCGTCACCGTATCAACGATCTTCGGCATGCGCGTCATACCGCCGACGAGTACGACTTCATCGATATCAGAAGCCTTTAGTCCGGCATCTTTGAGCGCCTGCTCTGTCGGAACAAGTGTTTTTTGAATCAACCCATCAACTAACTGTTCCAGTTTTGATCTGCTGAGCGTCATCGTGAGATGCAACGGACCGTCTTTTCCCTGGGTAATAAACGGCTGGTTGATATGTGATTCCTGGGAGGTAGAGAGCTCAATTTTCGCTTTCTCTGCGGATTCTTTCAGACGTTGCAGTGCCTGCGGGTCTTTTCTCAGATCAATCTGATGTTCTTTCTGAAACTCTTCAGCGATATGATCGATAATAACCTGATCGAAGTTATCGCCGCCGAGGTGTGTATCACCATTGGTTGACTTCACTTCATAGACGCCGTCACCTAGTTCGAGAATTGAAATATCAAATGTCCCGCCGCCCAAGTCATAGACCGCGATAGTATGTGCGTTCTTCTTATCAAGACCATACGCGAGTGCGGCTGCAGTCGGTTCATTAATAATACGCTTGACATCAAGCCCTGCGATCTCACCTGCTTGTTTCGTTGCCTGGCGCTGAGAGTCATCAAAGTATGCCGGAACCGTGATAACCGCTTCCGTTACTTTATCCCCGAGATACGCTTCAGCATCAGCTTTAATTTTCTGTAAAATCTGTGCGGAGATTTCCTGAGGTGTATAAGTTTTTCCATCAACTTCGACAACCGCCATGCCATCCCTACCTGCTTTAACCGTATACGGCAGCCACTTCAAATCCTCCTGGACTGACGGATCATCGAACTTGCGTCCCATTAACCGTTTCACCGAGAAAATCGTTTCTTTCGGCTTTAAAACGAGCTGTCTCTTGGCGACATCGCCGACGACATGCGTCTTGGGGTCAACCACTGACGGAATCGTGTTCCGCCCTTCAGCTGAATGAATTACCTTCGGACTGCCGCCTTCCATGACAGCAACCGCTGAGTTTGTTGTACCTAAATCTATACCTATTATTTTTGCCATAATTATTATTTATCCTCTTTTTTTCCGACAATGACTTGGGCCGGTCGAAGCAGTGTTGTGTGCAAGGTGTAACCTGCTCTTACTTCTTCAAGTACTTTTTCAGGTTCCCCTGAATCAGTTCCGACTGCTTCCATCAGTGACGGATCAAATTTTTTATGCTTTGTTTCAACCCTTTGCACACCTTCTGATTTCAGAACGTCTAGAAATTGCTGAATACTGACTTCCAGTCCTTTGTCGTTTACATGCTTTGAAGCAAGCATGAGGGTATCAAGCACCGGTAGTAACCGTTCAAGAATTCCCCGGCTGGAAGAGAGAATCAACTCTCTTCGCTGAGCTTCCACTCGTTTCTCAAGGTTCTGGTAGTCAGCAAGTGCCCGCTTATACTTATCTTCCCAATCGATAACAGTTTCTTCCTGCTCTGCTTCTTCAGGTGTTTCAGATGCTTCTTCTACAACCTGTTCTGCTTCTGCATGCACTGTTTCTTCGTTATCAACATCTTGTATTGTATCCTCATTTTTCTTCATCTTCAATACGATCTTTCTTATTCATGTGCCTTCTGTACAGACGTTTAGGCGACCGATACTTCCTCTATGAGATCCGCGAAGTATCGGACTGTCGGAACGACTGATGTATAGTTCAATCGGACCGGACCCATAACACCGACTTCGCCCGCTAAGTCAGAAGACGTTCGGTAATGAGTATACACGAATCCATACGGTCCACGTAGTCTACTACCTAAGTCCTCACCGAGGAGAATGTGAATCTCCTCATCATCCGGCGGAACTGAGGAAAACAATTCTCTAAAATATTCGTATTCATCAATTGTCGACAACAGATTCCGGGTGATATCGATATCATAAAACTCCGGCATATCCAGAATATTTGCATACCCTGAGCTGTAAAGATCACCTTCATTTGTCGTAACGATTGCCAATGCACCTGTTTTACTTGCTAATGTTCTGGTGACTTCCTTAAGAAATCGCTGCATTCTCGCCCGATGATCCCAGACTTGTGCCTTCAGACGTACTTCCTCAACTGTTGAAAGCTCTTTTTCTTTCATCAGCTCACGAACATAAAACTTCATGCCCACAGGTGTAGGAACCCGACCTGCTGATGAATGCGGTTTTTTTATATACCCCATCTCAGCCAACTTCACCATTTCATTCCTGATAGTTGCAGGTGAAGCGGACAAGTTATGTTTTTTCTCAAGTGTTTCGGAGCCGACCGCATCAGCGGTCTCAATATACTCCTCGATAATTGCCTTAAGAATCTCAATCTGTCTCTGGGTTAAGTTATGCATACGTAATCTCCGACAATCCGAGATGAGAGCATACTATATTGATTTTTCGGACTTAGCAGTAATATACCACTGAGTGCTAGAATCTGTCAAGCCCTTCATTGCTGACGCTTCTTCTGTGGTACACTGACTATATGCGATTACCGTTTCTCAATAAACGAATCACCCCATTAATCCCGATAACCTTCGTGACGTTTCTTTTGGTACTGACAATGGCATTCATGGTCCCTCCGACCACTAGGATTCCCCACCCGTTCGGATCTTTTTCTATACTCTCGATCGTTTTTCCGCTCCTTTTTATTCTCTTTTTCGGCATCGGAACACTTGTGTTTCGAACGAGACTGAACGGCTTTCTTCTGTCAATGTTTATCATTTCAGCTCTGCTCCTGAGGATGAACGATCTGAAACACCCGTTGTTTCTTGTAATTCTCGCAGCATTCTTTATCGCACTTGAGTTTTACTTTACACAATCTGAACAGAAAAAGAAGGCTGATGGCGAAAAGTGACATGCTTGTTCCTGAGCCTCACCCTCTGCTACAATCCCCAGTACTGAGATAACTCTTTATACTTTCTGCCTAACCATTTATACTAATATCCATACCTATGGCAAAATACTACATTACCAATGCAATTCCTTACGTCAATGCCAGGCCGCACATCGGTCATGCGCTCGAGTTCATCCAGTCCGACACTGTCAAACGCTACCGAAAACTCCTGGGAGATGACGTACTTCTCCTCTGCGGCAGTGATGAGAATTCGCTGAAAAATGTTCAGGCAGCAGAGAACGAGCAGGTTTCAGTCCAGCAGCTGGTTGATGTGAACGCCGTACTCTTCGAAAATCTTGCAAAAAATCTGCACGTTCAGTTCGATGTATTTCAAAAAGGCAGCAACCCAAACCACTATGCAGCCTCGCAGCAACTCTGGGAACTTTGTGCCGCAGCTGGTGATATCTATAAGAAAACATATAAAGGACTTTACTGTGTCGGGTGTGAAGAATTTAAGACGACAGACCAATTGACCGATTCAGGAGAATGTCCTGAGCATCCCGGAAGACCGCTTGAGGAAGTTGAAGAGGAAAACTATTTCTTCAGACTGTCAAAATATAGAGATATTCTATTAGAGCTGATTACAGCAAATACGTATGAGGTTGTTCCTGACTTCAGGCGAAATGAGATTGTTTCATTCCTTAATGCCGGTCTTGAAGATTTCAGTATCTCGCGCAGTAATACGAGAGCGAAAAATTGGGGAGTCCCGGTTCCGGGAGACGACTCACAGCGGATGTATGTCTGGTTTGATGCCCTGAATATCTACCAAAGCGGTATCGGATTCGGTTGGAATGAGGATCACTATGCAAAATGGTGGCCTGCTGATTTGCATGTTATCGGGAAAGGAATTATCAGGTTTCATGCGATCTACTGGCCAGCAATCCTGCTTTCAGCAGGACTAAAACTCCCCAAAAAGCTATTCGTCCACGAATACTTCACCGTGAACGGCCAAAAAATGTCAAAGTCGCTCGGCAATGTTATCGACCCTCAGGATATGATCAGTATATACGGCGCTGACGCACTTCGATATTACTGTCTGGCAAAAATCTCACCTTTCTCAGACGGAGATTTCTCAGAGGAAAAACTCAAAGAAGCATATAATGCAGATTTAGCAAACGGACTGGGTAATCTTATCTCACGCGTCGCCAAACTTTGTGAGCGGGTAAAGTTCACCGGCATGCCCACAACACCGCTTCTCCATGAAGAATACAAGGAAGCAATGGAAGTGTTCAACTTCTATGATGCGGCTGCTGTCATCTGGGATGATATTCGTAAACTGGATAAATTGATCAATGAGAAAGAGCCATGGAGACTGAATGAGAATGAGTTAAACGGCTTTCTGACACTTGCTGTCATAAAAATCAGAGAGATTGCCTATCATCTCAAACCATTTCTTCCTGAAACAGCAGAAAAAATTGAGAAACAGTTCACCTCAGGCCCGATCAAGTCCGGCGAACCCCTCTTCCCGAGAATAACTTCATAACGACTTCGGCTGTCCCGAGACATGATTTGAGAGCTTGACTCCGATGTTCATTATCAAGGTGAATCTGGTACAAGAGTTACCATACCTATCAGAAAATAAATCAGCTATAATCGATGCTATGATTGACGTGCATTGTCATATAAATTTTCATTCCTTTACGGAAGACTACGACGACGTGATAAAACGGGCACTTGAAAAAGGAGTGACCCGGATTATTAATACCGGAACCAAAATCGACTCAAGCTTGCATGCGATTGAGCTTGCAAACAGATACGACGAACTCTATGCAATCGTCGGTGTACACCCGCATCATGCAGATAAACTGACCCAAGGTCATCCTGAGCAGCGCGAAGGATCTCATAGAATAGATTCCTCAATACAACCTCAGGATGACAAGCTACCACTTGATTGGCTGAAGCAGCTTGAAGAGATGACGAAACACCCGAAGGTCATCGGTATCGGTGAATGCGGCATGGATTACTATTCCTACGCGTCAAACGGGATCGTCGACCCGAAACTTCAGCGTGACGTCTTTGAAGCACAGATCGAACTTTCTTCACGTGCAGGTATTCCGCTACAGATTCACAACCGTCAGGCAGGTGAAGACGTTATAGCAATTCTCAGACATCACAAAAATCTCCTCCAATCGGTTCCGGGTATGTTCCATTGTTTTGCAGGGAGCGAACAGGTACTGAGAGATGCCCTGGACCTAGGATTTTACATCGGCTTTGACGGCAATATCACGTATAAAGGCATCGCGAAAGGTGAGACGACTGATCTCAAAGAGCTTGCGAAGATGGTACCCCTTGACCGGATCGTTGTCGAGACTGACAGTCCGTACCTTACCCCACATCCGTTTCGCGGACAGCGAAACGAGCCTGCATATGTTATAATTGTGGCTGAATTCCTCGCCCAACTGAAACAAGTTCCTTATCAGGATCTGGTAGTACAAACTGACAAAAACGTTTATACTATATTTAATAAGCTAAAATAATTCGGGACACTCAGAAGACTCAGTACATCAGGTAATCAGAACGTCTGATTTTCTAAGTATCTGAACATCTGAGTTTTCAGAGTTTTCTGAGCTATGACAAATTTCTTCCAACATCTTTTCACAAAATATCCGGTCAAATCTCAGAGAGCTTTGGAGATTTTCCCCGGACTTCTCACCTGGGTTGTGGTTCTGTTTCCTGTTTGGGGATCACTGTTTGTTCCTGCATTCTTGGCCTACTGTATCCTGTTTTTCGACGTCTACTGGTTTTATAAATCGTATACGCTCGTCATAAACGCGCAGCGGGCTTCAAAAAAAATTAAACGGGCAGAACACACTGATTGGCTAGCAAAAGCCAAAGAACAGCCGGACTATGAAAAAGTGCACCATATTTTGGTGATTCCGAATTATAAAGAACGAGTTGAGAAAATGCGAGTGACACTTGATGCACTGACGCAGCAAACGCTTCCCCTGTCAAAAATCCATATTGTCTTAGGGATGGAGGAGCGTGAGTCGACCGGAAAGCAACGGGCAGATACATTGATTGCTGAATACAGCGATAAGTTCGGCAGTATTTTTGCTACCTATCATCCTGATCTTCCCGGAGAAGTAAAAGGGAAATCATCAAACGAAGCCTTTGCCGGTGTCGAAGCACATAAAAAGCTCATCGAAAACGGACCGCTGGATATAGACTTTACGACAGTCACCTCAGTTGATGCTGATGCGATCTTTGACCCGCAGTATTTTGCAAACCTCTCCTACCAGTTCCTCAAAGATACCGGCCGATATAATAAATTCTGGCAATCAGCAACTGTCTTTTACAGCAACATTTGGAAAGTTCCGGCACCGATCAGGATTATTTCTTTCTTCGGCAGTATGTACCGCACCTCACTTTTGGTACAAGGAGACCGCCTGATCACGCAGTCAACTTACTCACTTTCTTTTAAGCTGTTACGGGATATCGGCTACTGGGATGTGGATGTTATTCCGGAAGATTATCGTATTTTCTTTAAAGCATTTTATAAAAAGAAAGGAAATATCTGGGTCGAACCGATTTTCCTTAAGACATCGATGGATGCTGCGTACTCAGAGGGGTACATCAATAGTCTGAAAAACAAGTATCATCAAGAAAAACGCTGGGCATGGGGTGTGTCAGACAATCCGCTTTTCATGCGCTGGTGGTTGACCGTTCCCGGAGTGCCGTTTTTCAGAAAGACCGTTATGCTGTTTCACGTACTGATCGACCATCTGCTATGGCCGGTGAACTGGTTTATCATTACCGTTGCTGCCAATATCATGCCGTTTCTGAATCCTGTATATTCACGGACATCACTTGGCTATATGCTGCCACAAATAGCAGGGCTTATTCTGACTTCATGTCTTTTTGCAATCGTCGCACTTATTATCATCGACTATCGAATCAGACCGAAGAACATGCCGCTTCCTTGGTGGAGACATATTATCTTTCCGCTTGAATTCATTCTGATGCCGGTCGTCGGATTTTTCCTCGGTGCACTTCCCGCACTTATATCCCATACTCACCTCATGCTCGGTAAACGAATGGAATATAAAGTAACTGATAAAGCGTAATCATGCATATGTTCTTTACCAAACGATTCACCGGTGAAGTGTTTTTCTTAGTAGGTGTCAGCCTGCTTTTTTTTCTTTTGAGATTCCCTTCACTGTATGAGCCGTACTGGTATGGCGATGAAGGAATTTATTTCACGATCGGAAACGCACTACGGGAAGGACGAATGCTCTATACCGAGATCTGGGATAATAAACCGCCGCTTTTATATTGGTTTTACTTTATCTTTAATGACATGTTCAGTATCCGATTCATGTCGCTCCTCTCAGGACTTGCTTCTGTCTTTGCGTTCTTCCTTCTTTCCCGAGAATTTTTTCGCAGAATCGCCGCACAATATTTAAGTACCATACTCTTTGCGGTGATTTTTGCACTTCCGAGCATCGAAGGGAATATTGCGAACGCAGAAAACTTCATGCTCTTTCCGATAATAACGGCTGCGCTCTTTTTCTGGTTGGGAATAAAACACCTGACAAAAAAAGAGAAAAATTCCCAGGTAGACAAGTTCTTTTTTGCGTCCGGAATTTTCCTGGGAATTGCCTTTCTGTTTAAAACAGTCGCGTTATTTGATTTCACTGCATTCTTACTTTTTTTCATCGTGATCACTTTTAAGAAACGACAAGCAGTGCTTCCGCAAATCAGCGTGATGATGAGAACGATATTCCCGTACTTTAAGGGATTTGTCATACCTTTTTTCGCAACGATCATCTTTTTTCTTTTTCATGGAGCGCTTCCTGCTTACTTAGAAACAATTTTTCTGGGAAATATCGGTTATGTCGGCGTAAAAAACGAACTAATTATTCCGCAGGGTTTATTACTCATTAAACTCTGTGCGCTTGTCCTTGTTCTTTTGCTGCTTACTCGCATGAAGTCTCTTATCAGCCAGAAATCACTTTTTATTTTATTCTGGCTGGCATTCTCAGTCTTCAATGCGTTTTTTTCACACCGACCTTACATTCATTACCAGCTTGTTGTTATCTCCAGCCTGGCACTGGCATTTGGTATGCTGGTCAATGCACAATCAATGAGGCAACGAATCGGAATCGGGCTTATTTTTCTCTCCTGTGTCGTACTTTTTTATAATGCGTTTCCTCACTGGAATGCGAAAAAAACGACGGCGTATTACCGGAATTTTCTCTCATTCGTCAGTAGTAATAAAACGTTCCAGGAATACCAAGCCTTCTTTGACGGGAACACGCCGCGTGATTATGAGATAGCTGATTATCTTTCACTTCATCGGGTACCGGGTGAGCCGCTTTTCTTCTGGGGAAACAGTGCACAACTCTATTATCTCTCAGAGACAGTTCCAGCAGGCCGCTTTAGCGTCGCGTATCATATTGTTACTCCGGAAGCTATTGAGGAAACCCGCAAAGTACTCAGAGAAACTGCACCGCGGTTTGTCGTGATACTACCGGGTACACAGCAGTTCCCCTTTATCCTTCCGGAATATCATTATAAACTATCTCTAGGAGAAGCAGATATTTATGAAAAAATTAATTAGCGTTATCTCAGCCGACAGAATTACCAAAATTTCAACTATTGTTGCCTTGGCCATCATCCTGGTAACAGTAGTCTATACGGTAATTCTTTACCCCGGATTGCCACCCTATCTTCCGATTTTTAATCAGCTGGGCTGGGGAGATCCCAGACTCGGTGAGCAGTATCTTATTTTTCTTCCGACCGTCTCCGCTCTCGCGGTTATTATCGCGAATACATTCATCGCGTATTTCCTCTATGAGACCATGCCACTTGTTTCCCGTGTCATGACGATTACCAGTATGCTGATCAGTACGCTGACATTACTTTTTGTAGTTCGGATCACACAACTGGTTGTCTGACTCTATGCAGGAAAATCTTTTTTTACTGATTTCATTTCCGTTTCTGACGGCGTTTCTTATTACTGTTATCGCTACACCATTAACGATTATACTCGCGAATAAATTCGGTCTCATCGATGACCCGTCTGTCCATAAGCATCCGGCTATTATTCATAAAAGACCGATCCCGAGAGCAGGAGGAATTCCGCTGTTCCTCGGCGCTGTCATCAGTGGTTTAGTATTTCTTCCGCTGAATTCCGTCATGATTTCAGTGTACCTTGCCGCATTTATCGCACTCGTGATAGGACTCATTGATGACAAATTAAACGCAGAATCAAAAGATACCTCACCCTACCTCCGATTTGTAACGAACATCCTCTGTGCTGTGATCGTTGTTGGGAGTGGTATCAGTATTAATTTTATTACTAATCCCCTGGGTGGTATTCTTCATTTCGATACGACTGTCTTTCCGGTCTTCGGATTATTTACTATCTCGCTTGCACAGATAATCTCAGTCTTCTGGATTATATGGGTGATGAACATGCTGAACTGGAGTAAGGGAGTTGACGGCCAAATGCCGGGGATTGTTGCCATATCTGCAGTGGTTATCGGAATCTTAAGCCTCCGCTTTCCCATAATGACGCAAGGAACAGTCATTGATGCGCAGCTATCATTTATCATTGCAGGTTGCGCACTTGGATTTCTCCTCTTCAACTTTCACCCGGCAAAAATATTCCCCGGCTACAGCGCCACTGCAATCTACCTCTTACTCGCAGTTGTCTCAATCCTTACCAGCGCGAAACTCGCAACCGCTATTCTCGTCATGGGCGTTCCGATAATTGACGCATTATTTACGATTATCAGAAGACTTGTCAATAAAAAGTCTCCGTTTTTCGGAGATAAAAAACATTTGCATCATATCCTGTTAAAGTTAGGAATGTCCCAGAGGAAAATCGCATTGTTGTACTGGAGTATTTCTGCTATATTAGGTACAATTTCATTACTGCTGCAGAGTAGAAGTAAAGTTTTTGCTATTATAATGTTAGTAGTGATTGTCGGGATGGGATTAACTGTCCTGCACTTTATTACCAAAGGAATACATGAAGAAGAAACTCCGTGATCTATTCAGATTACTCCGCCCCAGACAGTGGATAAAAAACCTCGCTATTTTTGCGACAATTACGTTTACCGGACATTTATTTACCATTCCTACCCTTATCGATACTATTTTCGGTTTCTTTATTTTCTGCGGATTATCCAGTGCGATTTACGTGATTAATGATATCTTTGATATCGAAAAAGATAAGCTCCATCCATTTAAGAAAAACAGACCGTTAGCAAACGGAGACGTCAGTATCAACACAGGTCTTTTTATCGCGACAGTTCTGACCATTCTCTCCCTTGTCGGAAGCTACATGATAGATCCGGTATTTTTCCTTATCGCGTTATTTTATCTCTTTTTACAGTTTTCCTATACACTTTACCTCAAACATATTGCAGTCATCGACATTCTGGCACTCGCAGGCGGATATATTTTGCGGGTCTATGCTGGTGAAGTCGTGTCGGGATATCATATTTCGGTCTGGATTCTGTTAACGACGATTTCTCTGTCCCTTTTCCTGGCGATCGGGAAACGTAGGCGGGAGCTGACGCTTGTTTCCCAGGATACCAGTAAAAATATCTCAGAAATCAGAAAGTCGCTCTCACACTATTCAGAGAGACTGCTTGATGTCTATGCTTCTATTTTCGCAACGTCAACGTTTATCTCGTATGCGCTCTTTACATTCCTTGAAAATTCACGAGACTACACCATAACGAACGAACTATTTCTCCCGCAATTTCTCCCTGATTACATGCAGAAAAAGTGGCTAATGATCACCATTATACCTGTTGTGTACGGACTCATGCGGTATCTGCAGGATATTTATGAGAAACATGAAGGAGAAAGTCCTGAGAAGGTATTGTTTACTGACAAACCATTGCTTGCAACGGTGCTGATCTGGGTTGCATTGGTTATCCTGATTATTTACGTAATCGGTGGATAAGAAATGTTACTGTTTCTCAGCATATTGTCCGCTTATCCATCCTGTCTGACCGTTCGGAAGCCTCACTTCATACCAGCCACTTTGTTCAGAAACAACATCAAGCACATCCCCTGTTTCCACTCTGGTGATTTCTTTGGATGCTGTAGAATTTGATTCACGTACCCGCAAAAACCCGTTCGGGGTATCGAGAATTTCTACTTTGGTTCTTGAAGCTCCGGCGCGCGTTGTCGGTGTCGGCGTTCCTGACACTCGAGAAGTCGGTGAGGGGGTCAATGTTCCTGAGGCTGTCGCGACAGGCGTTATTGAAGGAGTGAGTGATGCTGTCTCATCAATGCCGAGATAAATCGTTGCCTGGAGCTTATACCCTGCCGTTGTTAAGATCGGAATACTTTTTTCTTTGTACCCGTCTTTTCTCAGCTTGATTTCATGCTTTGATGCAGTAACATCCGTCAGCGTTAACGGCGTAACACCGACCAGGTCATTATCCAGCAAAACCTCAGCTCCTTCGGGAAGTGAGAGCACGAGTACTTCTGTCTTGCTTTTATCATGAAGCGGAACGAGGGTAATGATGCTGCCTTCAGATGTTGCCTGTGATCCGAATTTCCGATCAACGACCGTGAGTAATGCTCGGTTGATTGTTATCTTCTCTTCGTAGGGCAGGAGATTATTGTCTTTCGGAACGAGACGGAGCGTGTACTCGCCTGTTGCAAGCATATCCGTTCCTTCGCATTTGCAGAGCGGTGTGCTGCCTATCTGCTTACCATTTAGATAGACTGTACTGTCAGGTGTTGAGGTGATCTGCAGCGCGCCGGTGCCGCTCGTCCGCAAAAAGAAATATTGGAAAGCGAGGAAGATAGCGACCGCTAAAACAAGTGACGGCAGGACAAAAAGAAGAACCTTTTTAACGCTCATAACAGTTACTTACTATAGCATAGAAGCTAAACAGTGACAAATAGAAACATTATGTCTCCAATTGTTTAAGAAGGCGTGGTTTTAACTTCGTAATCGCTTTAGCCCGATGATTATACTGCTGTACTTCGTCCGGAGTAAGCTCATCATCGTGGTGAAATTTTTTGATCTCAGGAAGATAAAAAAAAGACCTGTAGGGAAATCCCGGTATATGACGCTTCATATAATGCGTCGGAATGATTCCTCTAATTGAGCCAGAAGCAGACCAGGTCTGACCGCTCGGAAGCGCGAAAGTCATGACAGTACTGAACGTTGCGTCTCGAGCAGATTCAGGTAGTGTTTGTGTCAACATGATCATATGAGCGATAATATCCTGCTCCGTGGTGTTTTCGCCTAACCAGCGCTTGCTCTTCACACCTGGTTGCCCTCCGAGAGCGGCAATTGCTAATCCTCCGTCATCAGCCAGAGAGGGGATATTGGTAAGCTTAGAATAAAACGATGCTTTTTTCCGTGAATTCGCAGTGAAGGTCTCACCGTCCTCTTCCACGTCCTGCGTGATTCCAAGATCAGCAAGAGATACGATCCGGAAGGGAAGTTCTGCTAATAGCCGGGAAATTTCCTGCACCTTTGCAGGGTTGTGTGTTGCGATCAGAAGTTTTCTCTGCATACTCAGGTAGTGGTGATACCGAAGTCAGTCAGTGTGCCACCGCAGTATTTGATGATCATATCACATGCTTCTCTGAGGACAGTTTCTACCTTCTCAGGCGAGATAGCATAGATACCATCGACATTCAGGTAGATATTTTTTGTTTCCGGCTGCACTGCGGTTCGGATAGCATCACGGTAATTAAAATCAATGTTATAACCGCCTGTCTGATCGAAATAAGCAAGTTCCGTTTCTTTATACGCTGTCGGCTCCGTATCACCTAACAGTACAATCTCCTCTCCTGCTTTTGGAAATCTGAGTACTGTCGGAAAATGAATGGCATCAAGATCAAATGCACCGACTGATACCCGGTGTTTCATAACGACCAGGTTATATGCATCGACACAGGTATTAATCGTATACAGTCCTTTTTGTAGTGCGACCCGTCTCAGTAGTGCTTCAGGACTCGGGCGCCTTGAGTGCCAGTCAACACCCATTTCCTTATAGAGTTTGCGATAGCTTGTTATTTCCGGAAACTCACTAAGCTGCTCTGTTGTTAACCCCTCAAGGCTTTTGAGTAACGCTTCTTTTTCGCGTTCAAGATCAGGATGTGTTTTCTCGATGCTGACTCCTTTAATTACCGCTATGCCGATAGCAATAGAAGGATATTTTTCAGCTACCTGAGGAGCAATCGAGAACATATCAGAATCAACTGCGTCAATCTTTGAACCAGCACCTTGTAGTGAGGGTTCTCCATGTGCTTCAAAACTAATACGTGATGCTTGGTTAAATCGTTCCCGTACAAAATCGGTATCCAAAGACAGAATGAGCCACGCAGCTCGTGGCCCGTGATTTTTACCGAGTAGAACGGTATAGACTGCGGCAAACGCATCTTTTGTAGCAAGCCCGCGGTCTTTTGCCAGCGTATACAGTACTACCTGGAAATCTTCTGGAGTTATCTCCTGCGTTACCTTTTCTGCCAGTGCTGCCAGAAATGCTTTCTGCTCAGCACTGAGATTTTTCACTGCTTCAGGAAGTGTCTCTGAGACGACAAATCTATCTGATTCCGGTGCAAATCGCTCCACCCAAATCCGTGCATATTTTGCCCACTCATCATAACCTGCCTCAGAAATTTTTTCCTGCATATTCGGCATCTGGACCCATTGTGCTAAGACAGAGAATCGAATATCAGGTACTCGGCGAACTTCACCAATCTGCGAGAGCTCAAAAACACGTGCCATCTCAGGATCTGTTTTTTCAAAGTAAGCTTTTGCATAACGCTGATACTCGTCAAAAAGTTTCGGGATTGTTTCAGGCTCCTGCGGATCGAAATTTGACTGTTTCTTTATATCCATTTTAACAATCAGAAAACGAATCAACTCAGGTGGGAGAATCGTCAACATATCAGCTGCTGAATATCCTCTCCCTTTTGATGAGGACATTTTTTTACCTCCGATAAGCATAAACTCATAGCCGACTGGATACGGAACAGGATACTGAAGAACCCGCTCTGCTACGAGTGATGTTAAGTCATGTGAACCGCCACGACTCATATGATCTTTCCCCGCGCCCTCGACAGTCACCCCAATCGCCTGCCACTTCGCCGACCACTCAACTTTCCAAGGGAGTTTTCCGGCGAAATGATTTTCATCACTAAATGGTGAGACAGCACCTTCATGGCCACACCCTTTCGTCCAGTCCGTTGCATCAACAAGACAACGATAATGCACTTTCTCACCATCCCAGTCATATACTCTGGTGGTTGAGACCTTTCCGCACGTTTCACAGTACACCTGAAATGGATACCAATCTTCAGGCATCGCTTTGTTGTACATCTCATGATAAATCTTTCTGATCTCAGGGGCATTATCTAAGACAAGCTTTATCCCCTTATTCATTTTTCCTGATGTGTAGAGGTCTTTGGTCCAGAGGATTTCCGGATGACTTCCTATTGCATTAAATGCCTGTTTAAACTCCAACGCATAGTACTCAGCGAAATTGTCATATCCCTCAACAGGTGACGGGATCTTATAAAGCGGCATGCCGAGATACTGTTCATACTTTTCGCGCGGAAGATAGGTCGGGATATCATCCATTGGATCATGATTTTCAAAGACATAGGTGTACTTTGCCGGAACACCGGCGTCTCTGAGCGCCCGATAAACCAAATCATGAAAAACGACACCAAGCAGTGCACCGACGTGCACACGGCCTGACGGCGTTTTCATATCATCAACCCACTCAAGCGGCAGGTTCCGTTCCTTTAATTTTTGTGCTACTTCATCTGCCCAAAACATATGCGTATTATACTACAGAGATTACGTTCTGTGTTTTTCTCCCGCTTTTTGACTCCTCTCATCAAAAATGACACCTGATTGAGGAAGACTATTTGCAGTCAGAATTTCCTCATACGACTCCTGCATGGAATCATGCCACTGCGTGTAATCACCGAAATCAAATAGCTGTAAAGCATGATTGTCATTTCGAATCAGGATGTTTTTTGTTCTTGGTAAACGAAGTGAATTCTTTAAGTACAGAGCATTTTGTCTTGAGCTTCCGATCGTCATCGTAATTGGAAATCTTTCTTCAGGTGGGAAACTGCTATTGATGTCGCGTGCTGTTGTGTACAGTTTAAAGAGTCGCTCCCCCAAAACCTCCCACTGAGACTGAACGATTACAGATTCCCTCAGCTCAGTTGGTGCATCTTTGGCTGATATTCCTTCAATAACCGGCTGCAGTTGGTATACCTTTGGTTTCACAATATTCCGATCATTTTTATACCCAACAACAATCTCCGTCGGTACGACAAACTCTTCTCCCAATGCTTGCTTATACAGTGCGAGTGAGTATTTTTTAAATCTTCCGGCTGCTTTTGCTTCCGATTCAGTGTGCAGTACCTGTCTATTCCATTTAAGTACATATCCTTCTACCGAGGGATGCTGTCTATCCCGGCGCGAACCCGAAGGTGATCGCCGAGACGGTGGCCACTCCGCTC
>CAZOHC010000005.1:0-4629 GCA_964579845.1 uncultured Gammaproteobacteria bacterium
CTGGTTCTGGTTCTGGTTCTGGTTCTGGTTCTGGTTCTGGTTCTGGTTCTGGTTCCGGGAGGATGAGTTTAGCAAAGTATACGGTGTCAAAGTATGACACTAAATCATGGCCTCCGAGATAGTAGATATACTCACCGTTTATCGTTCCTGCACCGCAGCAGAGTGGAAGGGGAAGTGGGTGGGCGCTTTCCTGCCAGGGACCGAGCGTACCGTCATTCTGAATTTCCGTGTAAAAAACTTTGTCGGTGATACCATGGTTATCAATTTCTCCGCCAATACTGATTATTCTCTGTCCTTGGTTGAGTATTACTCCCCGCGATACTCCGAACGGTAAAGGTGATAGTTGTTCCCAAGAGCCAAGTGAACCATCAGAATTTATAACTGCCTTGTACGTGTCAAAGTTATTAACATTACTGAAATTTCTCCCTCCTATTACATACAGTGAGTTGTTGTATGCTATGAGTTGATGTCCGAACAGAGGTTTCGGGAGAAGCCCTACCTGTACCCAACCACTCAATGTCCCGTCATACTGAATTTGTGAAACATATATTTCCTGACGCACATCAGAGAGATTATTAAATCCGCCGCCGATATATATTTTATCCCCAACCACGACTGCAGAAGATAAAGATAACTTATTAGGTAAAGGAGCTACTGATTCCCAAGAGTGAATTACTCCATTTTGGTCAAATATTCCGAGATAAACTTTTTCGACTGAAGACATAGCTGAACCCGGATTTTCTTCTCTCCCTCCTAAAATATAGACAAAGTTATCGTTTGTAACGGAAGCATGCCAGATAAGACCATTCGGGATTTCTTCTGGAAGCATTTCCCAAGATAAAATGTTACCAAATAAATCTACTGTTCCTTTCTGGATCAGTTTCTTACTTTGGCCAGTAACAGCTGAGCCAGAAATCATATATAATGAATTAGAGTAGGAGAATGCAGTCTGGTTAGCAATTCGGTAGGGTAGATTTGTGTTACTATTCCATTGGTAAATTGTCTCAGCAGAAGCAGGTCTTGGGAATACAAATAAAAGTGGGAGAATTAACAGAATTACAAAGAATCTCTCTAATACTTGCATATGTAGCACTGTAGTCTACGTATATAAAACACCCTATAGATGAGCTTGTCAAGTAGTCAATTTATTCTCAAGTAAAATTAGCCTTAACTAAAACGTCTGCTTAATATTATGGATAAGAAACAAAGTAAAATTGTACACGAAAAATTTCATGCGTCTACAAGCATCCAGAAAAAAATAATCGACAAAAATAATTTTACTTATAGATTAATTTTAGATGAGTTAAGTCAGCATGTTGAACCAGGGAATACGATATTAGATATTGGATGTGGTGCAGGTACATTGTGTTTTTACTTTGCCAATAATTGATATCTCTGAAAAAGCCATAAGAACTTGTCAATTTACATCAATTGAGCTTGGGCTAGAAAGTTTTACAAAATTTCAAACAATGGCATTTCCTGAAGAATTCCCTAAAGAAAAGTTTGATTTTATAATTTTTACCGAGGTAATAGAACATCTTCACAAAGATGAACTAGCTTTGAAAAGAATATACTCAATCTTAAAAAAAAATGGGAGAGTTCTAATAACAACTCCTTCAAAGAACGCACCAATGTATAAATGGGGATTTGCGAATAAGTTTGATAAAAGAGTTGGACATGTCAGAAGATATTCACATGAAGAGCTAATTACGAAGTGTCAACAAGCAGGATTAGAAGTTATTGATTCAGAAAAGAAAGAAGGGTTATTAAGAAACTTTCTGTTCATTAATCCGATTGCCGGAAAACTTATACGTTTCATAAATAAACTTCAACTTTCAAGTCCAGTAACTTTTATAGATGATCTCTTTCTTGCATTGTTTGGTGAGTCGAATATATTTGTCATTGCGAGGAAGAAATGAAAATACTTTTTTTTGCCAGGAGATTCTACCCTGATGTTGGGGGGGTCGAAACACATGTTTATGAAATAGGAAAGCGCCTGATTCAGATGGGTCATCAGGTGACAGTAGTCTCGGAAATGCCCGGTAGCAGTCAGTCGCGTATGAGTGATAAACTGACGGGCGAACTCGACGGAATACGCATTTTAAGAATACCGACAGGGGAGAATGAGCGAAGGAAAAAGTTTACGATTTGGAAATGGTTATGGGAACACAGGGGGGTGATGAGAGAAGCTGATGTCATCCATTGTCATGACGTTTTTTTCTGGTTTCTCCCGTTTACAATCTTATATCCGAGGAAACAAGTCTATACCACATTTCATGGTTATGAGGGATATCCGATCAGGAGAAAAGCAATCATCTACAGAAAAATTTTTGAGTTACTGAGTAAAGGTTCGATCTGTGTCGGGGATTTCATGAAGAAGTGGTATCATGCGAAGCCTGACTATGTTATCTATGGTGGTGTATCGCTCCAGGTAAAAGAATCGTTGAAGAAAAAAAGAGATGCAGCTATTTTTATAGGGAGATTAGATGATCAGACAGGTATAGATACGTATGTGCAAGCAGTTAAAAATATTCGGAAAAACTACATTCCTAATTTTACGCTCACATTATATGGTGATGGGCCGTATCGGAAAACAGCAGAAACAGAAGAGGGAGTTATTATAAAAGGATTTACTCCTTCTGCTTCGGAACATATTCCGTTCTTTTATTATTCATTTATTTCTCGTTACCTCGCTATACTGGAGGCTCTTATCCATAAAAGTCCTGTTATCGCTGTATACGATGATCCGGTAAAAAGAGATTACTTACAGATGGCTCCCTTTGCTGACTTTATTTTTATCGTACGTAATGAGAATGAAATCATTCAGACGATAAAAGAAATCAATCTTAATCCGAACAGAGCAAATAAAATGGTAGAAAAAGGATTTGAATGGGCATCGAAGCAGACGTGGGAGGAAGTTGTAAAAGTATACCTTGCATTATGGAAAAAGTAGCTGAAGATCTGATGTTGATGCTAAAGAGCGTACGAATTTATCAAGAATGATTTATACTAGAGAAAGAATGTAATGAAAATATCAGCAATTGTTACTGTTTTGAATGAAATCGATTCTGTTGAGAAACTGGTTCAGGCTTTCTCCGAGCAGACGCTTCTGCCGGATGAGGTGGTCATTGTCGACGGCGGGAGTACCGACGGTACGTTTGAAGCATTACAGAAACTTGCAGAAGAAGCTGATTCCGGGTTCAAGCTGGAAGTACTTCAGCAAGAAGGAAATCGGTCTGTCGGACGAAATGCCGCGATAAAGCATGCGAAGGGCGATATCATTGTCTGTACGGATGCAGGGTCCTTCCCGGAGAAACATTGGGTAGAGGAGATCACGAAACCGTTTGGCGATCCTGAGGTCGATGTCGTCGCAGGATATTATGAAGCAAAAACCGAGACGGTATTTCAGGAATGCCTTGTCCCGTATGTCTTTATCATGCCTGACAAAATTCGTGCATCGACATTCCTTCCTGCCTCCAGATCGATGGCTTTTAAAAAGTCTATATGGGAAAAAGCAGGGATGTTCCCTGAGCGGTACTCGCATAATGAAGACTATGTTTTCGCCCATACGCTTAAAAACGTGGGTGCGAAAATTGTTTTCAGAAAAGAAGCTATCGTTTATTGGATACCTCGGAAAAATTTTACCGAAGCATATACTATGTTTTACCGATTCGCATTAGGCGACGCAGAAGCCGGCATTCACCGTCCGAAAGTATCATTACTTTTTCTCAGATATATCGTCATAGCGATACTATTATTTCTCACAGCGATATTTAACTCACCAATACTGCTTGCTGTTTGCTTCTTGCTCTTTGTTGCATACGTCTGGTGGGCCGTCTATAAAAATTATCACTATATCGATGAGATTCCTGCCATGTACATTCTTCCGGCTCTCCAATTCACTGCTGACGGAGCAGTGTTAGCCGGGACGACGAAAGGATGGATTTCCCGCCGATGGGGTACAAAAAAGACATAATCAAAGGATTTTCATGGTTAGGTGCTTTTCGTGTTGTAACCCGAGGTTTTTCTTTCGTTAGGACTGCCATCATCGCCAGATTACTCAACCCCTCACAGGTAGGCGTTTTCGGAATCGCGACGATTACCTTATCACTCATGGAAATCGTGACTGAGACAGGGATAAACGTCTTTTTAGTGCAGAAAAAAGACGACATCGATACATACATCTCGACTGCCTGGATTACATCGATCGTAAGAGGCATAATTATCAGCTTAGTTATCTTCCTCAGTGCGCCGTTCGTCGCTGAGTTTTTTTCTATCTCCGATTCTCTTTTCACGCTTCAAATTGTCGCGCTTGTACCGCTTATCAGAGGTTTTATTAATCCATCAGTCGCGAAGTTTATCAAAGAACTTACCTTTCATAAAGAATTTTATTATCGTACCGGGATATTTTTTATCGAATCGGTTATCAGTATTGTCTTGGTTTTTCTCTATCCGACACCCTCCAGTCTGGTATGGGGATTAGTCGGTGGGGCTGTTTTTGAGGTAATTATTTCATTTATGATCGCACGCCCCATCCCTGCATTTTCTTTCGAAGTGGTGCGTCTGAAAGAAGTAGTCAATCGAGGGAAGTGGTTGACGCTTACCGGGATATTTAATTATCTCTATCAT
>CAZOHC010000005.1:4639-13347 GCA_964579845.1 uncultured Gammaproteobacteria bacterium
TATTATCGTCGGAAGACTGCTCGGTACCGCCCCACTTGGTCTATACCAAATGGCATATAAAGTCTCCATGCTTCCTATTTCTGAAGGATCAGATGTCATCGGTCAGGTGATGTTTCCTGTCTATGTAAAAATGCGCGGCGACATACAGCGGTTGAAGCGGGCGTATTTTCGCTCTGTTTTACTTATTGCAGGTGTTGCTATTCCACTCGGGGGTTTGTTTTTGCTCTTTCCTGATCTGATCATCAGAATAATCTTAGGAGATCAGTGGCTTGCTGCGTCATCGGTTCTGCAGGTATTAGCACTCTTCGGAGTCATGAGAGCTATTTCTATTTCCTGTATTGCACCGCTTTATGCACTTGAGAAACAGGAGTATGTGACGGTGATTACACTGATAAGTTTAGGCGGGATGCTCGCGACTGTTTTTCCCTTCATCGAATGGTGGGGGCTTGTCGGTGCAGGGTATGCTGCATTGGCAGGGACGATAATCGCATTTCCAGTGATTTTCTACGCCATTAATAAAGTATTTCAGGAAGAAGCTCGTGTTAACGAGACTCTATTAACTCGCACGAAGACAGAGTAAATTAGCGTCATACAACGTTTTGTCAGCGATACGATGTAAGAGTGATGGGATTGTCACTTTCTTTACCCGCTTCTTTTCCTCATCAATAATCTGAAAGGTATATCCTAGTGACTGGAGTTCTTTCAGAAATGCTTCAGGATCGCTGCCAGCGGCTCTCATCCCCTCAGGCCAGAATTCGGTAATAATTACCATGTTCTTATTCTTCTTTATCAGTGATCTCATGCCGAGTAACGCCTGATATTCAGCGCCCTGAATATCCATTTTCAGCAGTGCAACACTCGGTAGAGTTGAGGAAAAATATGCATCAAGCTTGGTAATGTTAACTTCAAGTGCATGTCTTTTTCCGTCTGAAGCATAAATACGGTGATCGCCCAGATTGTGTTCCTCACGGTAGAGTTTTACAGTGCCGTTTTCGGCACCGACTGCCAGATTCTCGGTGACTACTTGAGGAAAATCGTTCACCGAGACATTTTTTTTGAGAAGTGAAAAATTTCGCGGATCGGGCTCAAATGCATAAACCTTTCCCGTAATCCCTACTCTCTCAGCTGCCAGGAGTGTGTAATAACCGATATGAGCGCCGAGATCGATGACGATATCACTTTCGGAAAGATAGTCGAGAAAAGTACTCGTCGTGAAGGGCTCCCATTCACCATTTTGTAGGAGTGTTTCTGATACGACTGTGTCTTTTTTATCGATCATCATCGTTAAACCATGTTTAGTCCGGATAATACTTGGGGTAAAGAGGTAATATACGAATCTTGTTACCTTGAATTTTTTTAATCGTGCTGAAATTACATATCCGAGGCCTCGTTTTCTGTATTCAATTCGGTAAATTCTGATATTGCTGAGGATTTTGTTTTTTAGGCTTTGTAGGCTATCCATTTCCTGAGTTTTGATTGTAACATAGTTGGGGTAGAATAGAAGAGCATGAAGAGAAAACTAACCATTGGTATTATCCAGCAATCTCCGGCGATGGGCGGGGCCGAAACGTATATGGCACTGCTTATGAAAAAGTTCCTTGAAGAAGGCCATCACGTTTTATTCGCAACAGATAATAAAAACTTACTCAAATATGTTGATGGCTATCCTATGAAGACATACTCTCTGCCTCAAATTCTTGATGTTATGGGTAATGTCCGTGGTCTTGTAAAAAGTATCTTTTACCTGCCGTACCTAACTGTTTTTTATATTAATCTGTTGAAAACGTATCGCAGGCAACACTGTGATGTATTGTTTTTGAGCGGGTTTTCAGAAAAGATGCTTGTCACATTTTTAACCCGTTTCATTCCTATTCCGGTCGTATGGCTTGAACACGGCATGTCAGATGAAGTCCTGCGTCGTTTGTGGTCACTGCCGGCACATTTATATACTCTGCATAAACACATTCCGAAGAGTATTATCGTGATTAGTGAGCATACGAAAAACATAATGATTCAGAAAGCTAAGCTGCCGGCTGACAAAGTACAGTTGATCTATGACGGCGTTCAGGTCGAAAATGAGATAGTTCGACGTACAAAACAAAGCAAGGCATTTCGGATCGGAAGCATTTCCAGATTGACAACAGAAAAAGGTCAACAACATCTCATTCGTGCAATGCCAATGATATTAAAAGAAGTTCCCCATGCAACACTACTCATAATCGGTGAGGGGGAAGATCGAGCATATTTTGAGTCACTGGCTGAAGCATGTGGAGTATCAGAAAATGTTCAATTTCTCGGGTATGTTCCGGATGTGAAACCGTATTACAAGGAGATGGACATCTTTGTTTTTCCGTCGGTATGGGAGCTTGAAGGATTCGGCCTGGTGACGGCTGAAGCAATGTCCTATACCTTACCGGTGGTTGCAAGCAAACTGGGACCGATACCTGAGATTGTAGTACATAACGAGACAGGTTTCCTGGTTCCGCCCGGTGATGAAAAACAGCTTGCTGATGCCATTATTACCCTTGCGAAGAATCCAGCTCTCAGAAAAGAATTCGGGGAAAAAGGGTATGAACGGGTAAAGGATCACTTCAATATTCGTCATACGGTTCGTCAGTTCCTGACAGTGTTTTATGAGGTTACCTCATAATTACTGCATTTTATTTTCAGGTTCCGTATAATACTGATAAGCACAAATTTTATGCAGTTTCTTTTATCAATCTATCGGTTTATCTTCTGTCGTCCATTTTTTCATCGCTTTAACTACCATGTCCAGAGAGTGAGCCTCCGGGGAATCGGAGTATTGAATTCTGAAGGTAACGAAGTTACCGGGGAATCGCATGTCTTACGTCGTCTATCGAAGGTCGAAAATTTGAACGTATTCGTGGATGTAGGAGCGAATACAGGAGGATACACGGATGAGATTTTAACACATTTTCCGACAGCTAAAGTCTATGCGATTGAGCCGCATCCGAAAACATTCAAGTTACTTAAAAAAAATATTACCAGTTCGAGAGCTGTTTTGTGGAACGGGGGGATGGGAGAGAAAAAAGGACAAGGTCAATTGTGGGACTTTGCCGATGATGCAGCACTCAAACATACGCAACCGACGTCTACGCTTGCCTCAACAGTCAAAGAAGTTATCGAAGAATTTCATCAACAAAAAGCACAGGCATTCACGTTCCCGATCACAACGCTTGATGCCTTCGCTGAAAAAGAAAATATCACTCGTATTGATTTATTAAAAATAGATACAGAAGGAAACGAACTGCAGGTATTACAAGGTGCTACAAAACTCATAAAACAGAACAAGATCAGATATATCCAATTCGAGTTTAATGAGATGAATGTCTACGCCAGGACCTATTTTAAAGATTTTATGGATCTTCTTCCCGGTTATACATTTTACCGCTTGATGCCACGAGGGTTGTATCCGATGGGTCGGTACAAGCCGAGTACACACGAAATTTTCGCCTTCCAGAATATCCTGGCTATACCGGAAGGGGAGGTCATTCCGTAAAATTGCATGAAGAATTATGATTAGTGTTGTTATTCTGACGAAAAACGAAGAGAAAAATATCGGAGAAAGTCTCGCATCCGTACAGTGGGCTGATGAAGTCATCATCATTGATGATTACTCAACTGACGAAACTGTTTCTCTTGCAAAACGGCTGGGAGCAAGTGTCTACACCCGTCGTATGGATGGTAATTTCTCGAGCCAGCGTAACTTCGGACTTAATAAGGCAAAGCATCCATGGGTTCTTTTTCTGGACGCCGATGAGAGGGTAAGTATGGAACTCCGCGATGAAATTCGAGAAACCATAACATCGCACAGAAATCGCTATGCAGGGTACTATCTGAAAAGACAGGATATACTTTTCGGAAAAACACTTAAATATGGTGAAACTGCCGGAAGTTCTTTTCTGCGGCTTGGGAGAAAAGATAGCGGTATCTGGCAGGGAAGTGTCCATGAAGTTTGGGAAGTAAAAGGCCATATCGGTATGCTTCATCATCCGATGTCCCATTACCCGCATCAAACGATTGCTGAGTTTCTTTTAGAAGTGAATTTCTATACAGATCTGAGGGCGAAGGAGCTGTATCATGCCGGTATTCGGTCATCATGGTTTGATATTATCTGTTATCCGGCTGGCAAGTTCCTGAAAAACTATCTGCTGCTTCGTGGATTTCTTGACGGTATCCCCGGTATGATATCAGCGCTCATGATGAGTTTTCATTCATTTCTGGTCCGGAGCAAACTCTGGCACTTTGTTTATAACAAGTCCGTACTATAGCTATGCGAGTCGTTCATCTCTGTTTCCTTTTTACGTTATTACTGCTTCCGCTCGGTCAGGTCGCAAGACTTCAGTTTTTAAACCATATCAATGCATCCTTCTTCGATATCGGAGTCTTGGTGACAGGTTTAGTCTGGATGGGATATGTGTTTGTCAGGAGGAAAGCAGGGGTTAAGGGCTGGTTGACCAAGCCAATTCTGCTATTTTTTCTCACTATACTTCTCTCACTCGCTGCGAATGTCTTTCGGTATGATCTTTCAGAACTCGCAGTTTCTTCACTCTATGCTATTCGGTGGTTATGTTACGCAGCGACGTATGCGATCCTCGTACATGCAGATAGTGCCTTTAGAAATCGTATTACTTTTCTTCTTGTCGCAGTGGGGAGTATGCTTCTTTTGTTCGGTTATCTGCAATTTATCTTTTATTCGAATCTGAGAAACCTGTATTACCTAGGTTGGGATGAGCATCTTTATCGCATGTTCTCGACCTTTCTGGATCCTAATTTCTTCGGAGCATTTTTGGTTCTGTTCCTGCTCTTTCTTCTGGGAATTGTTCTTGAGAAAAAACCTACCGGAGTACGCTCCTTATTCGCTTATGTCATCATGTCTGCCGCATTTTTCGGTATTTTCCTCACGACATCCAGAAGTGCGATCCTGATGCTTGTCATCGGGCTTGGAACTTTTCTGGTTCTGATGCAGAAAACTAAGCTGCTCCTTGTTATGACCGGTGTTATACTGCTGATTATCGTTGCAGCATCTCCTCTGTATCATATCGAAAATATTAATCCTTTCAGAGTGACCTCCTCACTGGCAAGGGTAGAGTCAGCTGAAAACGCGCTTCATATTATCGCTGAAAATAGTATCTTCGGTGTGGGATTTAATGCGTATCGATATGCACAGTATGAATACGGATTTCGGGAGCGTGAGTCGGTATACCCCAATCATGCAGATAGCGGAACAGATAACAGCTTTCTTTTCGTCTTTGCGACAACAGGCATTATCGGATTATCGGCATTTTGTTATTTCCTTGTGAAAGTGTATCAATTGGGGAAGGTGAGGCGTCCGATGATGGGAGTTGTCCTCATCTCATCATTAGCAGGTCTTATCGTCAGCAGTTTATTTAATAACACACTATTCTACCCGTTTCTACTTTACTGGTTATTTGCAGTGGCAGGACTTACGGATTATACGTAAATTTTCTCTCAAGCTCTGTCTTATTTCCGGCAACATCAGTGGCGATAACTTTTATTGTATTCTCTCCGCCTTTAATCGGGATAAAAAACTTAAATGTTCCGTCATCACTCACGATAGCTTGAGAGCCATTGATCGTTATCGTCGCATCAGGATGAGTGGATCCTTCCACCTGTAGCCGATCTCCGTCTTTGTTCGAGATATCCTGGCCTTCAGATGGGTAGTCGATGCTCAGATCAGGTGCATCCTTCAGGTAGGAGATCGTTACCGGATCTGATAGCCTACTTTCTTTATCACCGGTCATCACTTTTGCTCGAAATGTGTTCTTTCCCTCTGTCAGTTCGATATTCGTGAAGACAAAGGTAGAATCAGAACCTCTTCTCAGCTCTTTAATTTTCCTGTCATCTCGATAGAGAAAGATTTTTTCTCCATCCTCAGCAGTTCCTGTCAGGGAAATCTCTGCGCTGTTGGTTGCTTCAAAGTCTGGTGTGATATAAGGGGGGAGGATAATCACCAGCTCCTGCTCTGGCTGTTCTGATGGTGTTTCCTCACGGCTTATGAGGTCAGCAAATGTTACCAGAAACGGAACGCCGAATATCACGATAAGCGTGATGACAACAACAATAGCTGCGAGTGAGAGGAAGAGTGATTTTTTCGTCCGGTTGATGATGTTCTGTCTGAGACGAGATCTTTTCGGCATGGCAGGTTCAGACTGACCCTGAATCTCTGAATCCTCAACAGTAACATCAGAAAGCTTTTCTTTGTCTTTCATATGATAGGCACACGTGAGCCGACTGTCGGATTTGAACCGACGACCTGCGGTTTACGATACCGCTGCTCTACCAGCTGAGCTAAGTCGGCCTCTTACTTTCTTCAGACTACTCGTTATTTTATGAAATTTATGATGATAAGGCAAATAGAATTTTTCCTGTTGTAGCCATGAAAAAAGCACCTTGGGGTTGACGAAGCGGTAACCCCAAAGTGCTCTCTTCGACGCAACTGTCGTGAGAGCCCGTGTGGGCTCCTGCTTCACCTTACGGTGCTTTGATTTCAGCGAGACAACTGAGTGTATCACTGATCTTTACATGAAATGTGTTGTGGAATGACAGTGTTGTTGACAGTGCCTCTCCTCGGTTACCGCTGATTGTTAAGTTCAGACAAGTATTCTCGCCATGAAGGCAGAGTACTTGTCCTGAGACATCCACGTCTGATGTGTTATAGACGTAGATATCCAATGTTACGAGCTCTAATCCTCCCGGTTCCTCTTCTACTGTCGAAGACCAGAAGAGATCGAAGCCTCCGATGTTGATATCGCCGCAATCATCTCTGGTATCGATCGTCAAGTTTCTGAGACCATGGTTGATCTCTCCGATAGAGATGACGCTGTAGTCACAGGAGTCGTGGACAGACCTCTGTCGACAGTTCTCATCGTGGCCTTTTTCAAAGGCCGTTTGATGAGTGCGGCATGTTCGATCAGTGATCGTGTGGCCGCAGTCGCGACAAGTTTTTTGTGCGGGTCGCTGGATTTTTCCCATTCTCGTCCCGTCTGTTACGATAGCCATGGTCTAACTCTCCTTTGAGTTATGAGCGAAAGATCTTCTCCCGCTCGAACGTGTCGGTCAGTAAGTCGAATTCAGGACATGCCTGAAATCTAATCGCTCGACGTACTCGGCCAGAGTGACGCCGTCTCTGTCTCTGGTTTCACGTAACCATGTACAGATCTCCGTCGTATCCCATTCCAACTGAATGAAACGGGCGTAAAGAGCTCTCGCTCCGGGATCACTGTTGATGATCCTGAGGAGCGTCTCATCGCTTGGAAGTCTTTTCTTTGCTTCCGTCACGACCTATCCTTTCCGGGATGTCTCCCTAGTAGAAATTTTCACGGACACGAGACAACTCTTGCAGTGCCTTGGAGTAATCTCCTCGGTTAATCATGCGCTGAGGTGTATCGTATCCGCAAGAAGGACAAGGAGTATTTAGCCAGCTATTCCTCCTTTTCGCGGTAGGAAATTTCCGATTGAGTTCAAGGGTAAACCTGACTCTCATCGAAGATTCATCAAACACCTTTCTTATGTACGATGGTGTGATTTCTGGATACATCCTTTTAACCTTCCCTGTCCGACGAATTTTGTATGAGGTCCGAGTACAGGATCTCAAAACGTTCGTCTTGCGTGAGCGATTCATCAAGGATTACCTCTCTTCCTGTTTGATTTCCGTTAATCGGACGACACAGCCAGTTATACCGGGCGGTTCTGTTTGTGAACCGAGTGTTCAGTAGTATCTGTAACTTTTTGGGCGCCGCCTCCTCGAGAAAGTCGAGAAGCCTTGACGCTCCGGTTGGGTTACTTCGAACTGCCCATTGCTCATCGATATCCGACGCAGCATGTTGCCGCTCATCTTGGAAAGCTTGCAGAAACGCAGGAGGAATCGGACTGACCATCTTTCACTCGTTCCTTTCACATGGTTCTATTCTGCCTCTCCGGCAGTTTACTGCATAGAACAAGTTCTACGCACGAAGATGCCGGAGAGTTTCTCCTTCCACAAATTGTAAATGTACGTTGTATCTACCTATGTTCTTATGTGAAAAATAATAGGCAGACCTTTAGTATAGCAAATTTGAGCCTGAAAATGAACTATAGGGCAGCGTAACTGTGAATTATCAAATTATCCGATTGAGAATTGAAGATGAAGGTTATTAAGCAGCGTATTTTTATGACGTAGAATTCGCAATTTGATAATTCTTATTAGAAATTAGAAATTAGAAATTAGAAATTAGAAATTAGAAATTAGAAATTAGCTATAATCTTACTTTGGAGTGTTTGCGGACGACTTTCAGCTGGGTGATGGCTCTGAGGAGTTCTCCCTGGATGACTGCATTTTCCTCTTCGCTGAGGTTTTCTCCTGCATCTTTCAGTTTCTGCTCTGCTCGCTGCTGTGCTTCCAAGGCCTTCTTTGCATCGATCTCTTCAGAACGAACTGCATGGTTCGCGAGTAGGGAGATCGTATTATTTGCTATTTGGAGAAAGCCGCCGGTGACTGCCATATGCTGGAGCTTTCCTCCCTGTTTTATCGTCATCTCACCGGGAACCACTTGTGTAACCAGTTGGGCATGATTCGGGAGTATCGCTATCTCTCCGGTAACGGTTGGAACGATGAGCTCGTCGATGGTACCGTCATAGATTACTTTTTCAGGAGTTATTATCTGGAGATTCATATAATTAGTTTA
>CAZOHC010000005.1:13447-44444 GCA_964579845.1 uncultured Gammaproteobacteria bacterium
GCCATTAGCCATTAGCCATTAGCCATTAGCCATTAGCCATTAGCCATTAGCCATTAGCCATTTTTCTTACTGTTTGCGACTGCTTCGTCGATTGATCCGACCATGTAGAATGCGGATTCAGGGAGGTTGTCGTGTTTCCCATCCAGAATTTCTTTAAAGCCTTTAACCGTGTCCTCAATCTTTACATACTTACCCGGTGATCCGGTAAAGACTTCAGCAACGAACATCGGCTGACTGAGGAATCGCTCGATTTTACGAGCTCTGGCGACGGTCTGTTTATCTTCATCTGAGAGCTCATCAATACCCAGAATAGCAATGATATCCTGGAGATCTTTATAGCGTTGTAACACTTTCTGGATGCCGCGCGCTACTTCGTAGTGCTCTTTCCCGACGACATTCGGATCAAGAATTCGTGACGTTGATGCGAGCGGATCGACAGCAGGGTAGATACCTTTTTCAGATATTGAGCGTTCCAGGACGATACTTCCGTCCATATGCGCGAAGGTCGTCGACGGAGCAGGGTCTGTGTAGTCATCAGCCGGCACGTAAACCGCCTGCAGTGATGTGATTGATCCTTTCTTCGTACTGGTAATTCTCTCCTGCAGAGAACCCATCTCATTGGCAAGCGTCGGCTGGTATCCCACAGCTGATGGCATACGCCCTAACAGTGCCGATACCTCAGCTCCTGCCTGTGCGAAACGGAAAATGTTATCAATAAAGAGCAGAACGTCTTCATTCTTCTCATCTCTGAAGTATTCAGCCATGGTTAGTGCTGTTAATGCGACCCGGAGACGGTTTCCCGGCGGTTCGTTCATCTGCCCATAGACCATAACCGTTTTATCCAAAACACCTGAGTGTGTCATTTCTTGGAGAAGATCAGTTCCTTCACGGGTACGTTCTCCGACACCTGCGAACACTGAGTGTCCGCTGTGTTCAATCGCGATGTTACGGATAAGCTCCTGGATGATAACTGTTTTTCCTACTCCGGCACCTCCGAAGATTCCGATTTTACCTCCCTTGGTGAACGGAGCGATTAAGTCGATGACTTTAATGCCGGTTTCGAGAATCTGAGGTTTTGTCTCCTGGTCGACTAACGCAGGCGGTGCTTTATGGATAGGGGACGTGTGTTTACTTTTCACTACGTTGCCGCCGTCAATCGGCTGTCCGAGCACATTAAAGACACGCCCGAGCGTCTCTTCTCCGACCGGGACATCGATAGGTTTACCTGTTTTCCTGACTGTCATGCCTCGTGCCAGTCCGTCAGTTGAGCCGAATGCGATTGTTTTTACTTCGTGATCTCCGATTGCAAATTGTACCTCAAGCGTGAGCACTTCCTTATTCGGCATCGTGATCTCCAGTGCCTCATAAATCTGAGGAATCTCTCCTTCGAAGTACACATCGACGACAGGACCTGCGATTCTGACGATGACACCTTCATTTGTTTTTATCTGTTTTTTATCAGCCATATTTATTGCTCCGCACTTTTCGTGCCCATAATCTCCCGCATCTCTCATGTAATATTTTCCTGTCTGGATTTATTATATTCTAATTTAAACCCTTCGATGATATCTTTCGCATTATTCGTGGCATTCTGCATCGAGACCATGCGTGCAGCCTGTTCTGAGAGATAACTCTCTAGTAAAAACTGATAGAGTGACATCTCAAGATAATGAGAAAGAAGCGTTGGTAGTATATCACGAATCGGCGGTTCATAGATAACTGTCGTGTTCTCCTGATGCGAGACATCCTGTTTCTCCTTCGTTTCAGTCAATGTGAGCGGGAGGAGGTTTGCAACTTTCGGTGTTTGGGTAAACATGTTCGTAAAATCAGTGTAGATAATCTTCACGCTTGACACGTTCCCTGAGAGGTACTGGTCGTTAATCAACTTCGCGATCGGATACACTGCATCGAATCGTGGTAGTGTCGTACCGAATACAAAGCTTGCCAAGACTTCATTTTCCAGCTTTACGATTTTATTCTCAAGCTTTTTCCCCATGACGATGTATTCTGCATCAGGATTTTCTTTATTAAATGCCAAAAACTCCCGAAGTAAATTTGAGATCAATCCACCGCACAGCCCTTTGTCAGGTGAGAGAACAATGACAAGTGTTTTCGTTGTCTCACCGGGCGGCGAAATGTATGCATGAATATTCGGATTATCTGCTTTGGCTGAGAGATCTTTTGCCAATGTCGTCAACTTGCCGACGTAGGGGCGTGAGGCGAGTGTCGCCTGCTGTGCTTTTCTGAGGTTTGAGGCTGCGATCATCTGCATCGCTCTGGTCGCTTTCGCGACATTTTGTGCTGACTTAATTCTTCGTCTGAGTGTTAAGAGTGTTGCCATTCGTCCTGTTTATTTTGAAAATCCTTTCTTAAATTCTTTGATCATTTTATCGACTGTTTCCAGTTTGTCATCTTTCAGCTTTTCTCCTGACCTGAGAATGTCCATGGTTTTCGAATTTTTCTTATTTTTCGCATATTCTTGCAGTTCTGATTCAAAGCGTGATATTTCTTCGACCGGAATATCATCCAGGTGTCCGCGTGTTACGGCGATAATACTCAGAAGTTCTTCGTCTTCTGTCATCGGATTGTATTGTAGCTGTTTGAACAACTCGGTAATTCGTTTTCCGCGTTCCAGCTGTTTCTGGGTTTCTGCATCAAGGTCTGAACCGAACTGTGCGAACGCAGCCAGTTCTCTGAACTGCGCGAGCTCAAGCTTCATCTTACCTGCTACTGATTTCATCGCGCCTGTCTGTGCTGCCGTTCCGACGCGGGAGACAGAGATTCCGACGTTAATCGCCGGCCTGATGCCTGCATTAAAGAGATCTGATTCGACGAATATCTGTCCGTCGGTGATCGAGATAACATTTGTCGGGATATACGCTGAGATATCACCTGCTTGGGTCTCAATGATCGGGAGTGCTGTTATCGACCCACCGCCGTTTTTCTCGTTCAGCCTGACAGATCGTTCAAGGAGTCGTGAGTGGAGATAGAAAATATCACCCGGATATGCCTCACGGCCTGCAGGTCGTCCGAGAACGAGCGAGAGTTGACGATATGCCCATGCGTGTTTGGTCAGATCATCATAGACAATCAGCACATCTTCACCTTTCGCGAGGAAGTATTCTGCGATTGCAGTTCCGGCATACGGCGCGAGATACTGAAGTGTTGCTGGATCAGATGCGTTTGCCGTGACGACAATCGTGTACTCGAGAGCATTTTCTTCCTTCAGCTTCCCGATAATCTGAGCGACAGTACTTTGTTTCTGGCCGATTGCGACATAGACACAGAGTACTCGCTTGTTCCCCTTTGTTACATGTTTTTGATTGATAATCGTATCAATTGCCAGTGCGGTTTTTCCAAGCCCCCTGTCGCCGATGATGAGTTCCCGCTGTCCTCGACCGACAGGAATCATCGCATCAATTGCTTTAATACCCGTTTTCAGAGGTGTGTCGACCGGCTCTCGTTCGATAACACCTGCTGCAATTCTTTCAAGCGGCATAGGAGTACCTTTTTTTACTTCAGGTCGACCGTCAAGTGGAATTCCAAGCGGGTTGACGACTCTTCCGAGCATTTCATCATTCACAGTGATCGAGAGCAGTTCACCGGTTGTTTTTGCTGAATCACCTTCGCGTAGATCCGTTGCACGATCAAGAAGGATGACTGAAACATAGTCTTCGTCGAGGTTCAGCACCAATCCTGCAGAGCCGTTTGAAAACTCAATTCTTTCACCCATCAGTGCTTTGGATAAACCTGAAACTCTGGCGACGCCGTCATAGAATTTCTCGACGACACCGACATTTTCAACTTTACTGCTTCCTGAGAAGGAATGCAGACGTTGTTCAAGTTGTGCGATGATTTCCTCAGTCTTATTCTGTGGCATGTTTCATGATCCTTTCTAAACTATATTTCATATTCATATTATACACGTCGTCCTGATCTCTCATGCGGAGTCCTAATAGCAGTTCAGGATTGATAGCGACGCTGACTTTTTTTGCTCCGAACAGCTCCTTCAGTTCATCTGTGTGCAGCTTCATTTTATCATGCGGAACTTCAACAAAAAGCGTCATGCTCTTCTCGCGATTTTTAATCGCTCTGATATATTCTTTTAATTCTTTTCTCGTTAAGAAATCAGCAATCTTACTGACAGCTTCTGAGTTTAGCACATCTCCGTCATAACTTGCATCCAGTAATAGCCGAGTTTTGTTCGTCATCGTTTAGTTTACTCTCTCTTTCATTTTCTTGAGTGCATTCTTCATAATCCGCTCCTGATCGTCTTCAGTGAAAAGATCTGAGATGGATTTCTGCAAAAATGTTATCGCCAGCTGGCTTATATGAGCTGAAAGCCGTTTCTCAGCCTCTGCTGTCTCAAAAGATATCTGAGCTCTGGCTTCTTGTAACATCTGTTCCGTCTGTTTCTTCGTCAGTTGCTCGGTCTCAGCAAGCATCTGGTCTCGTTGCGCTCGTGTCTCGTCAAGGAGCTGTTTCGCATCCTGTTGAGCTTTTTTCAAAATATCCCGTTCTTTCTTCTCGCTGTTCTCAAGCAATATACGTGCCTCTTCAGCCTGCTGAAGCCCGTCTCTGATCGTTTGTTCTCTCTTTTTCAGTGTCTCAAGTAACGGTTTGTATAAAAACTTTTTCAGGACAAACAGTAATACCAAAAAATTGATAATCTGCGCTATAAGTAAAATCGGATTCAAGCCGAACTGTTCTAAACTTTCCATATTATGATAAAAATTGTTGCATTGTTATATTGTTACATTGCCGACCGAACAATATCATCAGACGTGATGTATGTTTCGGTAGCAATACAACAATAAAGCAATATAACAATAGCGTTATAATGCTGTTTCTTAGCCTGCGAAGGCCAGAATAAGTGCGTAAATAGCGATAGCCTCAGCGAACGCCATACCTAAAAGCATCGGCGGTAAGATTTTAGCAGATGCTTCAGGGTTTCTTCCGATCGCTTCCATTGCTTTCGCACCGATCCATCCGATCGCAATTGCCGGGAAAATACCTCCTGCAGCAACGATAAGTCCTCCTGTAAAACTAATTTCCATTTAGTAACTCACCTCCTTATAATACGAAATTCGAATAGCGAAATCCGAAATCCGAAACAAATTTGAATTTTTATTTATTATCTTATTCATACGTATCAATCTTTCGAAATTCGTGTTTCGAGTTTCGAATTTTAATGACTATCAGCATGGTGCGGTGTCATCAGAACGCTCATGAACACCATCGTTAACATTGCAAATACGAGTGCCTGTACCAGTCCGACGATGATCTCAAGGAGCATGAACGGTACCGGGAAAAGGAACGCGATAAGCGCTGATGTTTCCATGAGAACAACTTCTCCAGCGAATATATTACCAAAAAGTCGGAAAGAAAGCGAGACTATTTTCGTAAACTCTGAGATTATTTCCAATATACCGACAAAGAGCAGAATCGGATTAAAGGAAAAAAACCGACTGAGGTATTCTTTGATTCCTGTTGATTTGATAGCGAGTGTGTGGGTTGCAACAAGTGAGACGATAGCAAGTGCCAAGGTTACATTTAGTTCACTGGTCGCATTGCGCATGAGAGGAACCAAGTGTGACGTATCGCCGTGATGATAAAATCCGATACTTCCCATACCGGGGAGGAGACCGCTCCAGTTTGCAATCAGTATAAAAAAGAAAAACGTCATAAACCATGGGAAAATCTTCATCGCATTCTTTCCGGCGATGGACTCTGTCATATTGTAAAAGCTGTCGATTAAGAGCTCCATAACGTTCTGGAATTTCCCGGGGATTTTTTTGATGTGGTCTTTTATATAAAACGCAGTACCGATGAGGACTGCATCGACTAAGAGGGTATTTATGATGGTGTTCGTGATCGGGAATGATCCGATTGTTAATATCGTTTCAGGTGCAAATGATGCCATAATACGTGGACTCAATTTGCAAAAAAATTTGTCATTCTGAGCGTCTGCGAAGAATCTTCTGGAGAAAGATCCTTCACTACGTTCAGGATGACAAGTCTACGTTCTGAGCCCTTTTGTATTTTACTGGCTATCATGACGCACGTCAAGGCTACAACTTTAGGCATGAAGTTTTTTAGCCGGAGTAATTCTATCCGCGATGACAACCGGACGGTCGTCTTTAATATTCAGACGGCCGTCGATGAGAATGACGTTGTCTTGGGTCAACAGTTCGCGGAACTGCTGGTATACTTTCGGAAAAATAACGGTCTCAATAGTCACCCCTTTTTCATCACCGAGCGCAATAAATGCCATTTCAGCACCTGTTTTTTTCGTATAGATTTTTCTCGATGTTTCGATAATCCCACCGATTTTAACGAGTGTTCCTTCCTGCTCACTTTCCAGGAACTCAATTTCATGAGTACTGACTTGTTTGATGATCTCAAACGTTTCACTATGCGGATGAGAGGTTAGATAAAACCCAAGAAATTCTTTCTCAAACATCAGTTTTTCCTCTGTCGTAAAGTCGTCAACTTCATGATGGGTTCCGTTTGATGCAACGGTCTCGATCGGTTCATCACCGAAGAGGCTCCCTTGGCCTTCCGCTTCCTGCTTTTTCATCGTATTGGCTTTTGAGACGATATCAGGCATGGCTATCAAGAGTGAAGCTCTGTTACCGAACTCGTCCATTGCACCTGATTTTATCAGGCTTTCGATGGTCTTCTTATTCACAGCACTGAGGTTGACTCGGTTCGCAAAGTCCTGAAGCGAAGTAAACGGTCTGTTTTTTCGTGCCGTTAAAATACTCTCGATTGCAGCACTGCCGACGTTTTTAATCGCTGACAGACCGAAGCGGATTTTGGTCTTATCTTCGATCGCAAAGTCCCGCTCTGATTTATTAATATCAGGGGGGAGTACCGGTACTTTCAGCCGTCTGCACTCTGCAATTGCTTGGGCTATTTTCTCATTTTTTGCAGGGCCGGATGTACCTCGTGACTCAGCTGTAAGCAGCGCAGTCATGAACTCGACCGGGTAGTGTGCCTTTAGGTATGCCGTTCTGAACGCGATTGTTGCGTAACAGGCAGCATGGGCTTTATTGAAACCATACCCGGCAAAAGGCGCGATAAGTTCGAAGAGTTCATGGGCTTTTTTCTCTGATATTCCGTTTTTCATACAGCCTGCGATGAATAATTCTTCCTGCTTCTTCATCTCAGACGGAATTTTTTTGCCCATAGCTTTTCGGAACTTGTCAGCCTCAAGCCATGAATATCCCGCTAACTTGATCGCTGTTAGCAGTACGTCATCCTGAAATGTAAGAACCCCGTAGGACTCTTTGAGGATTTCTTCAAGATCAGGATGGGGATAGGTGATCATTGAAGGATTTCTTTTTCGTGCGATGAATTCAGGAATATTCTGCATCGGTCCCGGCCTGTATAGTGCGACCATCGCCTGAAGATCGAAAATTGTTGTCGGTTTCAGGTCTTTGATATAGCGCCGCATACCTGAAGACTCAAGCTGAAAAATACCGGTTGTTTCACCTAATCCCAACAGATCGTATGTTTTCGGATCGTTTATATCGACTTTGTAGAAATCGATTTCTTTTCCTTGATTTATGTTGATGAACCGGAGTGATTCTTCGATAATCGTCAGGTTACGTAGACCAAGAAAGTCCATTTTGAGTAATCCGACACCGTCCTCACCGACAGTGTACATATCATATTGCGTCACGACTTTTTCCCCATTGGTTTCTCGCTGGAGCGGCGTGTACTCAGTGAGCGGTTTGTCTGCAATCACGACGCCTGCAGCATGAACAGAAGCATGACGGGTAACACCTTCGAGTTTCTTCGCGAGGTCAATAAGCCGCTTCGTCTCAGGCTCTGAGTCATAGGCATTCTTCAGTTCAGGGCTCTGCTGCATAGCAGCATCAAGTGTCATCGAGTGTCCCTGCCAGCCCGGCGGAATCATTTTGGAAATTCGATCAGGTGCAGCATACGGCATGCCCAAAACACGCCCGACATCACGAACTGAAGCTTTTGCCTCCATGGTTCCGAAGGTGATGATCTGTGCGACTTTGTCTTTGCCGTACTTTTGCGTTACATACTGAATAACTTCCTCCCGTCTCGTATCAGCAAAGTCCAGGTCAATATCAGGCGCTGACGGTCTGTCCGGGTTAAGAAATCGCTCGAACGGAAGAGCGAAGAAGAACGGATCGACATCAGTAATGTTGAGGACGTAGGAGACAACTGATCCTGCAGCTGACCCTCTTCCCGGTCCGACAGCAATACCCTGATCTTTTGCCCAGTTCACAAAGTCAGATACGATTAAAAAGTAGGTTTCATACTGTTTTTTTATAATCACCGAGAGTTCGTAATCGACACGTTTTTTAATCTCATCAGTTACTTCTGAATATCGATGTTTCATGCCCTTATATGTCAACTCTGTGAGGTACTCTGAAGCAGTTTTCCCGTCAGGTACATCAAAAATCGGCATATGCCATTTACCCAGTTCGATCTCGACATTACATGCCTCAGCAATCTTAACGGTGTTCTCAATAGCTTCAGGAACATCAGGAAAGAGCTTCTGCATCTCTTCTGCTGATTTGATGTAAAAATCCGGACTGTCTATCATCGAGAGTTTACGGTTCTTATCTAGCAGTGTGTACTGTGTCTGCAAGCAGAGGAGAACTTCCTGTCCTTCTGCATCATCCTTTTTCGTATAGTGGTTATCGTTGGTCGCGACGACCGGAATTCCCAGCTTTTCAGACATTTTCAGCAGTTTCTCGTTGGCCGGTATTTGCGGAGGAACGTTGGAGTGACGCTGGAGTTCCAGATAAAAATTTCCTTGACCGAAGATTTCATTCAGCTGAATCGCTCGTCTTTCTCCCTCAGCATCTTCGCCTTTAACCAACGGGGCAGTGACGTAGCCGTTCACACAGGCTGAGAGACAGATTAATCCTTCATGGTATTGCTTCAGCAACTCGACATCTATACGCGGTTTGTAGTAGTATCCTTCAAGGTATGAAATACTGATCAGTCGCATCAGATTTTTATATCCCTCATTATTTTTCGCCAGCAAGATAAGGTGGTTGTAATCTTTATCAACACCTGCTTCTTTGTCAGTATGTGAGCGCTTCGCCATGTAGACCTCGCAACCGATGATCGGTTTGACACCAAGCTCTTTACAGGCCTGATAAAAGCGGATGACACCATACATTGATCCGTGATCGGTTATCGCGATGGATTTCATTCCGATATCTTTGGCGTACTGCACCATTTTCTTTACTTTCTGCAGTCCGTCGAGGAGGGAATACTCTGAGTGGTTATGGAGGTGAACGAAGTCAGACATACCTCTATTCTACCTGATAAGGAATGATCTAACCAGTGATACAAAGTGGATACTTTTTTAACGAAGAACGAAGAACGAAGAACGAAGAACGAAGAACTAAGAATTAGGAATTCTTAATTTCGCGAATAATTGCTTCCTTTACCATACCTGCATCGACTTTTTTTCCGATTTTTCTCATCGTTTGCCCGAGGAGAAACATCAGGGATGCTTCTTTGCCGTTTTTATAGTCAGTAACGGCTTTTTCATGTTCTATTATAACCTCAGCAATGATCGCCTGCAATGCATCATCAGCTACGGATTCTTTTGTGTTGAGCTCGATGATCTTTTGCAGTACGAGCGTATTATTTGCTGTGAGATCGACTTGTTTATTTATCAGAGCGTTAGCGATCAGTTTCGGCGTGATGTTTTCTGCCGTATTCTCCTGAATCAAAGCTTCGAAACGATCTGCTAGCATGCGTTCTTTGGTCAGTTGTTCGACATCGTAGTCAGATAGTCCGTATACCTCTGAAAATCGCTTGAACTTCGCGTCTGGCAATTCAGGCATCTGATTCTTGATCGCTTCGATCTGTTCGTCGGTAAACCGAACAGGCGGAATATCAGGGTCAGGGAAGTACCGATAATCATTTGCCTCTTCTTTGACGCGCTGGGAAATTGTTTTCTGCTTTGCTTCATGCCAGCCACGAGTTTCCTGAGGCGGTAATTCGCCGCTACTGAGGATCTCTGTATGTCTTTTAATTTCAAAAGCGATGGCTTGTGCAACAAATCGGAATGAATTGATGTTTTTTACCTCGACTTTATATTTCGGTAGTTTTTCCTTCGGTGTCGGAAATTCGAAATCAGCAGTCGGCATGAGTGAAATATTCGGCTCAAGGCGCATGTCACCTTTTTCCATATCAGCATTTGAGACATCCAGGTACCTGACGATCTGCCTGAGTCGGGTTAAGTACTCCGTTACTTCTTCAGCTGTATTGAAGTCAGGTTCGGTAACGATCTCAACCAGCGGAACACTGGAACGATTAAAGTCGATCAGGCTTGTCTTTCCTTCATGCGTAAGTTTGCCTGTATCTTCTTCCATATGTACGCGGGTTATGCCTACTCTCTTTCCGGATTTGAGCTCCATGTGTCCGTTCGCTCCGAAGGGGAGATCATACTGGCTGATCTGATAGCCTTTCGGAAGATCAGGATAGAAATAATTTTTTCGGTCGAATTTAGAAAACTGTGCTACCTCACAGTTCAGTGCCTGCGCGATCATAATGCACCACTGGATCGCTTGTTTATTCGGAACAGGGAGTGCCCCGGGAAGACCGAGGCAGACAGGGCATGTGTGCGTGTTCGGTTCTGCACCGAAATAATCTGCACGACAGGCACAGAACATTTTTGATTTCGTCTTCAGTTCTACATGGACTTCAAGTCCGATGATCGGTGTGTAGTTACTCATAATCCTTCTGGTCATTGCGAGGAAGAATGACGAAGCAATCTATTCGAGAAGATTGCCACGGTCGCATTATGCGACCTCGCAATGACATATTATATATTTGGTTTCTGTTTATAAAACTGCGTAGCTGACTCGTAAGCATACCCGACACGATAGAGTACGTCTTCTGAAAAATGTGGGCCGAGGATTTGCATCCCTGCAGGCAGTCCTCCCGTAAATCCGACCGGAACGGCGAGTCCGGGTATTCCGACCAAATTTGCCGTCACGGTAAAAATATCTGAGAGATACATTTTCAGCGGATCTGAAGATTTCTCACCTATTTTCCAGGGAAGTGTCGGTGACGTCGGTGTGATGATGACATCTACATGCTCAAAAGCGTTTGTAAAATCATTGATGAGAAGGGTTCTGACCTGCATCGCTTTTTTATAAAACGCATCGTAGTAGCCTGCTGAAAGAACATATGTACCAAGCATAATACGTCGTTTCGCTTCATCGCCCAGTTGCTGTCTGTCAGTCCCGTACCTCACTCCGTCGTAGCGTGCGAGGTTTGATGACACCTCAGCAGTCTGAATAATATAATACACTTCAATTGCATACTTCGTATGGGGAAGCGAAATATTGATCAACTCTGCTCCCTGTGATTTCAACACGTCCAGTGCATCAAGCGTTAATCGTTTTATCTCAGGGTCAAGTCCGTCCACAAAATATTCCTTCGGAATGCCGATCCTCAGTCCTTTTACTCCTGATGTGATCTCCTTCAGATAATCAGGTACTGCTTTTTCAGGCGTTGTTGCGTCCATCGGGTCATTACCTGCTGTTATCTGGAGAACTCGTGCATTATCTTCGACTGTTTTGGTCAGGTGACCGATGGAATCAAGTGATGATGCCATCGCGATGACACCGTACCTGCTGACTCTTCCGTATGTCGGTTTGAGTCCGACTACATTACAGAATCCGGCAGGGAGTCTGATGGACCCTCCGGTATCCGTTCCTGTTGCCATAAACGACATCCCTGATGCGACGGCGACAGGTGAACCGCTGGTTGAGCCGCCGGGAACATATGCTGTATTATACGGATTTTTTGTCGGCCCGAAGTCGGAGTATTCTCCTGAGGACCCGTGTGCCCACGCATCCATATTCGTTTTGCCGATGATAATAGCTCCGGCATCTTTCAACCTGGTTACTGCCGTGCTGTCATACTGAGGTACATACTGATCCAGCACTTTTGAGGCTGCAGTGGTCCTTATTCCTTTCGTGAGGTAGATGTCTTTCAGTGCCACAGGAATACCCAAAAGCGGGAAGTCTACACCCTCACTTCTTTTTTTATCCGCTGCTTTAGCCGATTCCAGTGCTTCTTTTTCTGAAACAGTTATAAACGCATTCAGCTCCTGATCGACAGTCTTTATCCGATCGAGGCACGCTGTCACGAGATCCAAAGAAGAAAAATCTTTCTTCCGTAATCCCTCAAGCGCCTCTGTTAATGTTAAATCATTCAATTTCATAATTAATTGTTTTATCGTCATGCTGAACGGGTTTCAGGATCTATTTGGCCAGATCCTAAAATTAACCGTGCCTGTCGGCAGCTAGGTTCAAGATGACGAGATTATTGGATTACTCTTCATTAAACACTCCTTTGACTGCAAAGCGGCCTTGGTCTTTTGCTTCTGCACCTGAAAGTGCTTCGTCCTGTGTGAGTGATTGACCTGCTTCGTCTTCACGATAGACATTCTCAAGCCCCGTGACTTGGCTGGTGGGTTCGACACCGGTAACCTCAACTTCATCGAGTTTTTTAATATACTCGAGGACTGCTGATAACTGTTCTTCAAACTTCGGTGTCTCCTCAGGAGCAATCGTCAGATTCGCGAGTTTGGCGATATGGGGAACATTAATTTTCATAATTCATAGTATTGTCATTCAGCGTCTGACGAAGAATCTATAGCGGGCAAAAAAGATGCTTCGGCTTCTGCCTCAGCATGACGGAACAGTAGTATTATATGTTAACACCTAAGCGTTTGGCAATTGTCGCTTGTGCTTTGTACTCCAGCGTATCATCAAGTTTCGGCAGTTCATATTGTTCTTGATATTTTTTCTCAAATGCTGTCTGTATCAGCCAGTCAGCGATGTGAGGGTTTTTCGGGAGGAGAGGACCGTGGAAGTAACAGCCGACAGCATTTTTATACACGACTCCTTCCGTTCCGTCTTCACCGTTATTCCCGTTTCCTTTGATAACTGTCGCAAACGGTTTGGCAGTTTTACCCAATATCGTTCTGCCGCCATGATTTTCAAATCCGACGATAGTGCTGATTGCCGGTTGCCGGTTGCTGACAGTTGAAAAGTTCTCCCATAATACATCTGCGATGATATTACCGATCAGACGTTCAGCATGTTTGCCGGGGTGCTTTGTCTCCATGTCGAAAATTCCCAGACCTTCTATCCTGTTACCCTCAGCCGGTTCATAGAACTTTCCCATAAGTTGCGGTGAACCGCAGACAAAAAGAGCCGGTATCTCCTCCTCGATACGTTGCTTGATTATCGCTCCTTTCTTCTTTTTCAGATCCCGCATCACGATTTCCTGCTCCCGATCCTGCGCTCCGCCACCGAAAATCATATCGACTGTAGTGATGACATCTATCTCTGATTTCTCATCGATCGGTACGATCCTGATTTCGATGTCGCGGAGGACACAACGCTTTTTAAGTACAAGGATGTTACCTTTATCACCGTACGTACTCATGAGCTCAGGATAGAGCCACCCAATTGTTAATTGTCTGTTTTTTTTCATAGTATTTTTTTGCCGCTCAGTAATTTTCTGATTTCAAGCATAGCAGTATAGGTAGGAAGGATAAATAATGCTTCGTTTTCTGGGAGGCGCTTCAATGCTGCTTTTACTGCTGCCTCAAGACTTTCGTACATATGCACCTGATCTGAGCTCGGCATCGTACACTCAGCATACTTGATTCGAAGTCCCATGTCATACACTCTGTCTCCTGAGATAGTGATCGATGTAAATGCAGGAAGATACGACTCCAGATCTATATCCCAGATCCAAGAGACATCCTGCCCGTCAGCGACTCTGTCATTGAGGACTAGCAGCACATGTTTCGCTTTATTTTCCTTAATGACTTTCAAAGATTCATTAAAACTTGTCGGATTTTTTGAGAGAAATATCTGGACTGATTTATCCTTGATTGTCAATCGTTCTTGTCTGCCGAACGCGGGAGTAAAATTCTGTAATGCATCAGTTATCATTTCATCGTGTATGCCCAGATGGCGCACAGCGGCAACTGCAGCGATGGTATTATATTTATTGTATGAACCCATCATCGGGTAATGAACGTACTGAGAGAGTGAAAGTTCCGGTCTTGCAAATCCACAGTGCGCGCACTTCCATTTCCCGAGATGAGAATACGTTCTGGTGAGGTAGGTAAGTCGTCCTCCACAAGCAGGGCAGTAGGTTGAGTCTGTTGCCGTTTCATTTTCCTGTTCTTTTCCATGCTCTTCTTCCAGTCCGTAAAAGATCGCCTGAGCATCTTTTGTGACATAGGCAATCTTCGGATCGTCTGCGTTTGCGACAAACATCGTCTTATTAGGCAAACGGGTAAATGCTTCATGCCATTTTTCGACGATACTATCTATTTCGCCGTACCGGTCAAGTTGATCACGGAAAAGATTGAGGAGAATCACTACATCAGGCGATACATTTTTCATGACGCCGGGAAGCGCATTCTCATCAACTTCAAACAAAAAATAATCGGCCGTTACCTTTCCTGTAAAATCTGCATTCAGTAATAATGCTGAAGCGATTCCGTTCAGAAGATTCGCCCCGGACTCATTTCGTATAATCGTTCCGCCCTGTTTCTCAAGTATCGTGTGGACAAGTTTTGTTGTGGTTGTTTTTCCGTTTGTTCCGGCGATAATAATAACCTTCCCCTGTGTTTTGTTCAGAAGTTCTTTAATAAATGCCGGATGTAATTTCAGTGCTAGATGTCCCGGCCAGGTTGAACCATGTCCGAGCCTGAATGCTTTGATTAAAAAAGAAGCTGTTTTTCCGAATACGATAAGGAGCACGTTTTTCATAATTACATTGACCTCAGCACACGTATCCGTTCCTGAATCGGTGGATGAGTGTTAAACAATGAAGAGAAAGGCTTGTCGGCTTTTCCATGAAACGGATGAATAGTAAACAAATGGGCAGTTGAGAACATAGCTCCACTGAAGTGATGCTGATCCTGAGCCATTTTCTCTAGTGCCTGTGCCAGCCCATCAGGATACCTGGTTATGAGTACACCAGCTGCATCTGCTTCAAATTCACGTTTTGGTGAGACGACCAGATGCATGAGTACTGCTGAGAGCGGGGAGAGAAGCAAGAAGAACAGAGCAAATGGAAGAAGTATCTTCGATTTCTTTCGTAGCGTCTCGGCGAGAAACGTGAAGAGGGAGACAGTAAGTACCGCATACTGTCCGACCTTGGTGTCAAGGACCCGAAGATGTGCTATCTCGTGTGCTAAGACAGCTTCTATCTCAGACGAGGTTAGTTTATCCATGAGTCCTCTGGTAAGAATGATGAACGTTTTCTTACTGTTTGCTCCTAATGAAACTGCATGTATCGAAGGATCATCTATGAAAAAAAGCGTTGGGGAAAAAATACCGGCAGCAGAGGAGAGTTCAGTTAATCGATGGTAAAGTTCTTCGTTGGTATTACGATTGACCGCCTTCGAATTCAGTGAACGAAGTAGTATGGCTTCTGAGAAGAGAATAACAAATGCTATATATCCGGCAGAAACGACTAGGGCAATAACTGCTCCGGTTAATCCGGCGTCAAAAGATTTTCCGACCAAAAAACCGAGCGTAGTCGTAAAAAGAATAAAAAAGAAAAATATCATTCGGGTTTTCGTTGTATTCTGAGTGGCTGAGGATGTATCGTTCATGTGGGGACTTACTGCGTGAACCATTGCTTCAACTTATTATACTCCCAGGTATTGAGAATGTCATCTTTCGTCGCCCATCCTCTCCTCGCAACAGCAACACCGTAAGGCATCAGATGCATCTGATCAACTGCATGGCTGTCAGTATTAATGATCAACTTTACACCTGCATTGACCGCACGTCGAACCAGTACGTCAGGCAGATCCAGTCTGGACGGAAACGAATTGATTTCCAATGCTTTATAGTACTTCACACAAAAGGCAAAGACTTCATCCCAGTTCAGATCATATCCGTTTCTTTCGTTGATGAGTCTACCGGTCGGATGTGCCAGAATTTTTGCTTTCGGATGAGAAAGTCCCTTCAAAACCCGTTCGGTCATTGCATCTTTATCCATACTAAATGAACTATGTATTGACACAATAGATCCGTCCAAGAGTGAAAGTGAATCATTATCGATAGCCAATCTTCCGTCAACTAATATATCTGTTTCGAGTAATGAAAATATTCGAACACTATTGTTGTACAACGAACGTAGTTGATCAATATATTTACTCCTTTTCTCAAGTATTGAGTATGTTTGTTTTGCCGTGTGTTTCGATACACTGGGATTATGTTCAGAAAAGCCCAGGTACGAGTAGCCCAGTGAGATAGCCTTATCTATCATATCGTTCATGGAATCTTTTCCCATATCATGGCTCGGCTCGATAGGAAAGTTCGAGTGGAGGTGAAAATCACCTTGAATGTCAGTTGGTTCAATAATCTTCGGAAGTTTTCTTTGAGCAGCTAATTCGATCTCACCTGTGTCCTCTCGCATCTCCGGTGGTATCCATTGCAGACCGAGTGCAGCGTAGAATTTCTCCTCAGTATCAAAAGCTTGAACTCCTTCCAGGTTGCCTTTCGAACCTCGTTTTCCTGTGTTGTTTTTTCCCAGTTTTTTAATTCCATACTCTGATAACGAGAACCCTTTTTTCAGTGAGAACTCACGAAGTTTTATATTATGTTCTTTACTTCCAGTAAAATGCTGGAGGAGTGAGCCGAATCTATCTTCCGGTTGAATCATCAAGTCAATATGTCTTCCGCCTGTAACGAGAATTGAAGCTGACGAATCACCTTTCTCGATAATACGCTCCGTATCCGGATAATCAACAAAATGCTGAAGTGTCTCCAGGGGATTATCAGTTGATACGGCGATATCAATATCTCCTATGGTCTCACGCATGCGGCGTAGACTTCCCAGAGGGTATGCATTTTTAATATGCGTAGATTGTTTTAGATAGGTAATGACCTGTTCCGCTAATTCCGCAGCGAAGGGAAGTACCATGCGGGTATTCTTCGTCACACCTTGCCGATATTCTTGGATTGCTCTGAGGATATCTGCTTGTGACTTTATGCCGAAACCCTCAAGCGGTGCAATTTTATTTTCTTTTGCCAGTTTTTCCAGATCATCTATGACATGCTCCGGGTCCTTCAGGTCAAAATGTGAGACAAGTTTAAATGCCTTTTTCGGCCCGAATGAGGGAATATCCAAGAGTGGGAATAGTGCCTGAGGGAGTGAGCCCATTATCTTTGTGAAATGATCAACACTTCCTGTTTCGATCAGCTCTCTTAAGGATTTTTGCATGCTAGAACCGACTCCTGGGATCGTGTCGAGCGCATCTTCTTTGACGAGCGAACTGACTTCTCTCGTTGAGCTTTCTATGGCATCGGCTGCCTTGAGATACGCAATTATTTGGAAGCGGTGTTTTTTCTCATCTTTAATGCTATAGGAAGCAGCAACATTACGTAAGAGTTTACTAATTTCCGGATTCGTCATGTGAGATGAGTCTATACTACATCGTACGCATTCTGCAATATGATCTCTTGCTGCAGTTGTCTGCATATAGGCTTCCTGAGGATTGACGCCTACGCATGAATTAGTATAAAATACGGGGACTTACTCATTGATGTGAACAAAGAGACGAATGGCTATCATGGTTTTCTTTGCTCTTCAAAGATAAAGTGGGGTGGTAGCTCAGTTGGTTAGAGCGCCTCCCTGTCACGGAGGAGGTCGCGGGTTCGAGTCCCGTCCATCCCGCAGTTAAGTATGCTCAGTGCAGGCGCATTGACATTGCTTATTTGCAGCACGAAAAGGCAGAATCGAGATAATTCCGGTTCTGTCTTTTTTTTATTATTTTCCCGGAAATGAGGCTAAATTAGGGGTTGCAAAACTATTATGCTGTGTTATAATGCAAAAAATTCCTCAAAAAGGAAATGAAATTTCTGCCCGATCTTTCAATACTATGGCAGAGAAAAAACGTACAACCAAAAAATCCACCCGACCTACGACGAAAAATCGTGCAGTTTCCACTCCACCGAAAAAATCCTCAAATTTCTTTAGTGACTTCTTTCGATTCGGTGAATCATATTCCAGTTTGGTTCTTGGTATTATTGTTGTCATCGCAGTAGCCGCTCTGCTGGTTACATTCACGAGATCACGTCTGATGAATCCTGAAAACCAGGAACAGCAGGATATCTCGGCAACACAGACTGAAGAAGCATCTGAAACACCTGTTGCAGGGAGTACCTATGTAGTGAGTGAAGGTGATGATCTCTGGAGTATTTCCGAAAAAGCATATGGTGATGGATATATGTGGAATGAGATTGCACAGGCAAACAATTTGACAAATCCGGATAATGTTCCTGCAGGCACAGAACTACAGCTTCCTGAGAAAGAAACACAGGAAGACACACAGCCTACTGAGGTCCCTGCTACAGCGACAACTGCTCCGACAGTTGCCACGACTCCTGTACCGACAGGCACGGAAGGTTCATTGACAGGAACCAGCTATAGAGTTGCTCATGGTGATAATCTCTGGGAGATTGCTGTACGGGCGTACGGAGACGGATACAAATGGGTTGATATCGCACGTGCTAATAATCTGGAAAATCCTGACATCATCCACACGGGAAATACCCTCAACTTGCCTCGCTAGAATTTGTAAAGTTCTTAGTTCTACATTATTGTATTAGTCTTTCGTGAATTTGCTATAATTACAGAATAAGAAATGCGATGGTAGTTCATCGGTAGAATGTCTCCTTCCCAAGGAGAAGGTAGAGGGTTCGACTCCCTTCCATCGCTCAAAATTTGCATAATTAAAAGGTATTCCTGCCGGCAGGAAGGGAAGCGAGTTCGATTCTTGTATCCCGCCCAGCATATGCCTCATGTTCACGTTAGATTGAAACCCCAGATGCGAATATTAACCTCGTTTCAATAAAGAAAAATAGAAAGCCACGACGGGCTTCCGCTGTATTACGAGGTTTCGGGTAGCGGAAAAAAAACACTGGTTTTCCTGCATGGTATGGGTGGGGATGTTGCTGCGTGGGATCCGATTCGAATGTATTTTGACGAGCGGGGGTATACGACGATCGGGATTGATCTTCGGGCACATGGATATTCAGGTCGACCAGATTCAAGGTCAGGATATGAATTAGAGGCATTTGCTCGTGATGTTCAGGCAGTACTAGCATCAGAAACGAGCGAAAACATTGTTATGATAGGCCATTGTTTCGGCGCAATGGTAGCATACACCTATGAATTCTTATTTCCGGGTGAGGTAGAAGCACTAGTTCTGATCAATACCGGCTATGAGTCGCCTTATTTCTCAGACAAATCATTGGTAAAAAAATTTATAAAGGCAATTTTACCGAGGCTTGCTAGGATCAGTCCCGGAAAATACACACCGAAGCACGTTGATTACACAGTGAAGAAATACGAGCGTGACTTTGAGCCGATCGGTCTCATCAAAGTACTGAAAAATAATTCACTTAAGACATTCTTCAGCCTGACAGATGTCATCTTCTCTCTGAACGTGGTCGAGAAATTGGGGAAAATTACCGCGCCGACGCTCATTATCGCCGGAACAAACGACACGATATACCCTCTCAAGCTATCAGAAACAATGCATACACGAATTAAAAGCTCAGAGTTGAAGATAATCTCAGGAGCAAATCATCCTGTTGTTCTCAACATGCCGGAAGAAGTAGCACACAATATTAAAATATTTCTGGAACAGGAACATTCCTCATAGTTTGTCATCTATTGTCGTACATAGATACAGTTGACGTCGTTCTCGTTGGTTTGGTAACATAAATCGTGCCCAGTACAAAATCTTCCCGAAAAAAAAGAAAGTACATCTTCGTCTCAGGCGGTGTTATCTCAGGCATCGGCAAAGGCATTACCTCCGCTTCTATCGCACTCCTTCTTAAATCATCAGGCTACTCAATCGCACCGATAAAACTTGAGGGATATCTGAACATCGATGCTGGAACGATAAACCCGATTGAGCATGGCGATACGTTTCTCTGTGAAGACGGAACAGAAGCTGATATGGATTTGGGGACGTATGAGAAATTTCTTCACCAGGATATGGGGAAAAGCAACTTCGGTACCATGGGGCAGATTTATCAGAGGATTATCGAAAAAGAACGACGTTTTGAATACAAAGGCGAGGATGTCGAAGCGGTACATATTATTGAGGAAATAATTGAGCGAATTCAGGCAGCAGGGAAAGAGAATAACGCTGATATCGTTATGATCGAACTCGGGGGAACAGCAGGTGAGTACTGGAATATTTTTTACTATGAAGCCGCCAGATTACTCGCTTTCAGAAATCCGGGAGATGTGATTCATATCCATGTTAGCTATGTGCCGACACCGGGACATCTGGGAGAACCGAAGACAAAACCGACCCAGCTCTCGGTGAGGACACTAAATTCCATGGGTATTCAACCTGATTTTATCATCGCTCGTGCTGATAAACCGCTTGATGCGAGGAGAAAAGAACGATTTGCGATCTTTTGCAACATGCATCCTGAAGATATTATCTCAAACCCTGATATGAATTCGGTCTATGAGATTCCGTCTGAACTACAAAAACAGGGAATACATCGCCGAATTCAGATGAAGTTAAATCTTCCGCTGAAAGAGCCTGTTATGAAGGATTGGGAGAACCTTGTGAAGAAGATTACCGCTGAGAAGAATAAAAAGGCTGAAGTTGTTATCGTCGGAAAGTATTTTGGGACGGGTGAGTACCAGATGAAAGATTCATATGCAGCACTCTTTGATGCGATAGATCATGCTTCATGGGAACATGGAATCGAGGTAACGACCCGTTGGGTTGATGCTGAAAAAGTTGAAAAGGAAGGGGCAGAGAAAGTTATCGGAAGCCCTGACGGTATTATCGTTCCCATCGGTTGGGGTGAACGTGGTGCTGAGGGGATGATTCAGGCAGCATCATATGCCAGAGCTCAGAAAATACCTTACCTCGGCCTTTGTTTCGGCATGCAGCTTGCCTCAGTCGCTTTCGCCCGTGATGTTCTCGGCTGGAAAGATGCCAATACTGAAGAAAATGATCCGAAATCAAAGCATAAAGTGATTCACTTTATAGAATCACAGAAAGAACTGATAAAAAAACGCGCGTATGGAGGAACGATGCGGCTTGGTGGCTGGACAGCCAAAGTAAAGAAGGGGACAAGAGCATGGGATATTTATCATAAATATGACGGTTTTATCAATAAGTCAAAAGATCTGACCAGCGAGCGACATCGACACCGTTATGAATTTAACAGTAAATTTATTAAAGATTTTGAGAAAAAAGGCTTTGTTATCAGTGCCACATCAGAAGATGTAGGTTTAGTTGAAATTATCGAACTTCCTAAATCAGAGCATCCGTTCTACATCGGAACGCAAGGTCATCCTGAGTATAAAAGCAGGCCGCTTACCCCTCACCCCATTTTTCTGGCCTTTATGGAAGCTGTCGGAAAAGAATTCAAAAGTTAAAAGGCAAAGCACAAGTATAAAATCAAAACTTTTTATTTCTAACCTGTACTTTTGATATTTGATTTCCCCTTTTTCCCTTTTCAATGTGAAAAGAAACAGAGTAAGCTCTTCATACTTGAGAAAATTACCAAAATCCGCTATACTATACGGTATGTTACAGCAAATTCCGTTCAATCCCGGCGACATCGTACGGGTTCATCAGAAAATCCGTGAGGGAGAAAAAACCCGTATTCAGATTTTTCAGGGTACTGTTCTGGGTATAAAAGGCCGTGGAGAGAATAAAACCTTCACTGTCCAAAAGCTTGTCGGTGATATCAGTGTCGAGCGTATCTGGCCGATCAATTCACCGAATATCGAAAAAGTAGAGATTAAAGAAAAATCAAAGAAGCGAATCAGACGTGCAAAATTAACCTACCTCAAAGTACCGAAGAAATAAACTCCTGTTAGTCCTTAGTCCTTAGTCCTTAGTCCTTAGTCCTTAGTCCTTAGTCCTTAGTCCTTGTTTTGCTACACTGTTTTTATGACGAGAGACAAGAAAATAGCCGGGGAGCTCGGAGAATCAATCGCGATAACGTACTTGAAAAAACAAAAATTCCGTATTCTTGAGAGAAATTTCAGGACGCGAAACGGTGAGATCGATATCATAGCAATCGATACGAATGAAAGACCACCTATACTGAGTTTTATAGAAGTAAAGACACGGAAGACCTCGGATTTCGGTACCCCGCTTGAAGCGATCGGCTATTATAAGCTCAGGACATTGGTACGTACAGCTGAATTCTATAAAGTTACGCATAAAAATCTTCCTGAAACTATGCGTATTGATGCAGTCTCGATACTGCTTAATGATGATAATACGGTACATACGATTGATCTTGTAAAAAACATCAGTTAGTGATATATAAGAGTAATAGCCTCAGAGCTACAAAGCTTCATAGAATGACGATATGCCCTACATTTCATTGATACTTTGTTACTTTGAAACTATGAAGCTCACATCATGAAGGATAAAAAAGTAAAAATTGTTGCCACGATCGGCCCCGCGACTGATAAGCCTGATGTCATTCTCCAGCTGGCTGAAGCAGGAGTTGATGTCTTCAGAATTAACCTCTCTCATAGTTCACGGGAATGGGTAGAACCTGTTGTTAATGCGATCCGAGCTGCTGAAAAGCAACTCAAACGGCCACTGACTATTATGGGAGATCTGGCAGGACCCAAAATCAGAATCGGTGATGTAATCGACGGGCTCCAGCTCAGAAACGATGAAGAGATTGAAATCGTTACCGGAGAAGTTATGGGAACACACTTGCGGCTGTCAGTAAATTATCCTGATATTATTAACCAACTACAAAAAGGTGCTGAGATCTATATCGATGACGGACGAATAAAGCTTGAGGTAAAAGGAAAAACAGAAAAAGGTGTCATGGCAAAAGTACTCGTCGGCGGTGAGGTCAAGCCTCGAAAGGGATTTTATGCACAAGGAATTGCGCTTGACTTACAAGATCTGTCTGACAAGGATAAACATGATCTGAAAATGATGCATGAACTCGAAGCAGATGCATTGGCAGTCTCTTTCGTGCAAGAAGCAAAAGATATCGAGCGGGTAAGAACGTATCTATCGAAGGATAGACCGATGATGCTGGTTTCAAAAATTGAGACAGCCAAAGCGATAGAGAACATTGATGACATTATTGATGTGTCCGATGCGATTATGATCGCACGAGGTGATCTGGGGCTGGCAGTACCGATTCAGGAAGTACCTTACCTACAGAAACAATTGATTGCAAAATGCCTAGAGAAAGCAAAACCAGTCATCACAGCCACACAGATGCTTGAATCAATGACACACAATCCACTGCCGACCAGAGCAGAGGTGACTGATGTTGCTAATGCGATCATCGACGGAACTGATGCTGTCATGTTGTCAGGTGAAACAGCAGCAGGGGAGTTCCCGGTTGAGACCGTTCGAATGATGGCACGAATTATCAGAAGTTCACTGCCACATATTACGATGCGAGAGTTTACGCATGAGCATGCCGTCAATACTGCGGTCAGTTCCTCAATCGGGAGAATAGCTGACCAGATTCAGACGAAACTGATTATCGCCTTTACTGAAAAAGGTGTTACAGCTAGGAGAATCTCACGGCATAGACACTCAGAGACGATTATCGCTCTCTCCCCGGACATGGGAGCAGTAAGGAGAATGAATTTTTCCTGGGGAGTGTATCCATACCACATTGAACGCACGAAAGATTTTGAAGATATGCGTGCACAGGGAAGGCAGTTCGCACAAAAAAATGATATTCAGCCGCTTGAGAAAGAGACACCGTTTGTGATCGCTGCCGGAATGCCTTTCGGCAAATCAGGCACCACGAACATGATCTTCATAGAACGAGCCTAGTAGTTTTGGTAGCAAGGGAAATGTATCAGGTATAAAGGTGGAAGAGGATACAATATTCCTCCTCAGGGAAAAGTTCATCACCATAAACTACCCTTCATACTTTATACATGCCCCTTTATGCTTTTTTATCGTTCAGCTATTGTTTTTATCTGATCTCTTAATCTTCCAGCTTGTTCGAAATCGAGTCGTTCGGCAGCGAGCTTCATCTCTTTGCGTAATCTTTTCTCGAGATCTTTTTTCTCATCAGGGAGGAGTACATCTTTATTTCCCAGATAGTTCAGAATATCTTCCTCACGTTTCTGTGCTGCTTCCTCTTCCGTGTGATCGATCAACTTCGCCCGAACTTCTTTCGTAATCGTCTGTGGAGTGATGCCGTGCTTCTTATTATATTCCAGCTGAATAGCGCGTCGTCTTTCAACCTCATCAATCGCCGATTTCATAGATTTCGTCACTCGGTCTGCATACATAATGACATTAGAATTAGCGTTTCGGGCTGCTCTTCCCATGGTCTGAATGAGCGAAGACCTGCTTCTTAAAAATCCTTCTTTATCAGCATCCAGAATGACGACGAGTGAGACTTCGGGTAGATCCAGTCCTTCGCGTAGGAGGTTGATCCCGACGAGGACATCAACTTCACCGAGCCTCAGTCGGTCCAATTCGTCCTGTCTCTTCAGCGTAATAATGTCAGAATGGAGGTAGGAGACTTTTATTCCTTTCTCTTGAAGATATGAAGTCAGTTCCTCGGCCATTCGTTTCGTAAGTGTTGTCACGAGCACACGTTCTTTTTTCTCAGTCCGATCCTGTATTTCTTTCATCAGATCAGCTATCTGGCCTTCTGTGGGCCGGACAGAGACTTCAGGATCGACAAGTCCCGTCGGACGGATGAGCTGCTCGACGACACCGTTCTCAGTTTCCTGTGCGAGGGAGACCTCGTAGTCGTCAGGTGTTGCAGATACGTAGATTATTTGTTTTGTCATCCGCATAAACTCATCAAATTTCAGCGGCCTGTTATCCATTGCGCTTGGGAGTCTGAATCCGTAATCAACTAACGTGGTCTTTCTCGCTTGGTCTCCGTTATACATGCCTCTGATCTGAGGAATCGTGATATGTGATTCATCAATAACGAGTAGCCAGTCTTGTGAGATGTGGTTAAAATAATCGATCAAAGTATATGGCGGATCACCAGGTTTTCGCCCGTCGAAATAAATCGAGTAGTTTTCGATACCGTTGACGTATCCGACTTCTTTAATCATCTCGATATCATAGGTTGTACGCTGGTGAAGTCGTTGTGCTTCTAAGATTTTCCCTTCTTTTTTGAGTTGCGCTACACGAACTTCAAGATCCTGCTGCATCTTCTCAAATGCATCTGCATGTGCATTCGGATCCGTCATGTAGTGCTTGGCAGGATAGATGATCGTTTTTTCAAGTACCTGTGTTGTCTCACCGGTTAACGGATCGAACTCTGAAAGTTTGAGTATTTTTCCTTCATGCATATCGATCCGAACTCCGAAATCAACGTAAGCCGGGAAGAGATCGATACTGCCGCCGCGAACGCGATAATTCCCCCTCGTGAATTCATAATCATTCCGTCCGTACTGGAGATCGGAAAGGCGAACCATGATGTCTTTTTGGTCGATCCTCATGCCTTGGGCCAGTTCGAGAATAAACTTACCATATTCAACAGGAGAACCGAGGTTATAAATACATGAAACAGAGGCAACAACAATCACATCTTTGCGGGTTAACAGATTGGCTGTTGCTGAAAGTCTGAGTTTATCTATCTCCTCATTGATTTCAGCTTCTTTCTCGATATACGTATCACTCGTCGGAACGTATGCTTCAGGTTGATAGTAGTCATAGTAGGAAACGAAGTATGAGACAGGATTATTCGGGAAGAAGTCACGAAATTCCTGGTAGAGTTGGGCAGCGAGTGTCTTGTTATGTGAAATTACCAGCGTCGGACGTTGGACGTTTTTAATGACGTTTGCCATGGTAAACGTCTTACCGCTTCCTGTCACACCCAGGAGAACTTGATGTCTGCTGTTGTTTTCTATGTTTTCAGTCAGCTGTCTGATCGCTGCCGGTTGGTCACCTGTCGGTTTGAAGTTAGAGATAAGGTCAAATTTCATGCAAGTATTGTAGCAGGAAAGCTGTCGATTTGACAGCAGGGCAGTCCGGAGGTCTCTATCTTATAGAAATATTGATCTTGTTTGTCGCAGTCTGATTGATTGACAAAAATATACGAATTTCGTATAAATTTCATATGGCAAACATTGGAGTCCTCTACAGAAAAGAACGTGAAGTTTTGGAATTTTTAGCTCAGTACCAGAAGCAGTATGGGTACTCACCGACGCTTCGTGAAATCGCGACTGCAACTCATCATAAAAGTGTCTCAACGATTCATGCAATTATCCGCAACTTGGTCGAGAAAGGCTATATTAATAAAGTTGAGGGGAACGCTCGTGTCCTCGAAATTAAAGACCCGAATTTTGCCGAAGCGATCATGGGAAAGACTCTCTCGATCGAACTGCCGCTTATGGGATACATTGCAGCCGGTAGACCTCTTGAGCCGCATACTGACCCGAATGCGACGTTTCAGGTGTCAGCATCCATGATCTCAGGTCTGAAAACAGCCTATGTCCTTCAGGTGAAGGGTGAATCGATGATCGAAGACGGGATTCTTGACGGCGATCACGTTGTTATTGAAAAGGTAAATGAAGCACGTAACGGAGAAATCGTCGTCGCACTTGTGGATGATAATCTTGCGACGTTAAAACGATTCTATAAGGAAGACGGTAAAATCGTTCTGAAGCCAGCGAATTCTTCTATGGAACCGATTTACCCGAAAACACTGAAGATCCAGGGAAGAGCCGTCGGGCTGGTCCGCAAGCTATAGTACACAGCTATAAATGTTGCGTTTTTCCCTGTTCCATAATATAATTTCTCCTATCAATGAGTGAACGAATCAAAGGCATTCAACCGGAAACTCCCTCATCCCCTGAAATTTTCATAGACCTTTCTCCGAACGAACTTATAGCCCATTCAGTCGCAAATGGTGAAGGAAAAGAATATTTAAGTAACGGACCACTAGTTGTTGAAACACACCCTGATACCGGTCGATACCCGAAAGATGCGTATGCTGTTACCAATGCTGCGTCTGAGAACGTTGATACCTCAGTCAGTAAGCCCATGACTCCAGAACAATTCGAACGTATTCTTAAAAAAACTGAAGATCATCTCATGACGCAACCCGCACAATATCGTCAGCATCTTGAAGTTGGCGCTGATGAAGCGCACCGAATCCACGTGGAGACCGTATCAGAGAGTGCTGCATCAGCGCTTTTTACGAGAAACCTTTTTCGTGTACCGACCGATGAACCACGTGAGGATGCACCGACGTATCGATTATTACACGCTCCGACATTGAAATTATCGCCAGATGAAGACGGAACAGAATCTGAGCGGGCGATCGTACTGGATTTTGAAAGCAGAACAGTCGTTATCGCCGGCACAAAGTACTTCGGTGAGCAGAAAAAAGCGCTTTTTAAAGCAATGCAAAAAGAACTACCGAGTAGAGGAGTTCTGTCGATGCATTGTTCAGCCAATATCGCTGAGAATGGTGAAACTGCACTCTTTTTCGGCTTATCAGGTACAGGGAAGACCACACTTTCGACGGATCCTGAACGGAAACTGATCGGAGACGATGAGCATGGTTGGTCTGATACAGGGATCTTTAACATCGAAGGCGGTTCCTACGCGAAGGCTATCGATATTCGTGAAGATAAAGAGCCGGAAATATATCGGGCTATCCATATGCGCGGGACAGTACTTGAAAATGTACCGTTTGATGAAGAGCAGGGAAAGCTCATACTCAGTACGGAAGAACTGGAAGCGCGAAACAGAGATCGAGTAGCACGGGGCGAGAAACCACAGGATTTTGTCAACATGCGTGCTGCCTATCCGCTCTCATCGATCGAGAATTCATCTGAAACGGGACTCGGGAACCATCCGAATCATATTATCTTTCTCACTGCCTCAGATGTCCTTCCTCCGGTTGCGCATCTGACGCAGGACGAGGCTGTGTATCACTTCCTTTCAGGGTACACATCAAAGATGCCCGGAACTGAAAAAGGTGTCACCAGCCCTATTCCTGAGTTTTCCGCAGGATACGGGCAGCCGTTTTTGGTATACCCCCCGACAGTGTATGCTGAGTTATTCGAGAAAAAGCTCAAAGAACATGAACCGCATGTCTGGATGGTGAATACAGGCTGGCCGTTCGGACTTGATCGCGGTCGTATGGATATTACGGATACCCGTCGAATTATCAGTTCAATTCTTTCCAATCAGCTACAAAACATGGACTTTGCTCGGAATGATCTCGGCTTTACTGTTCCTGTTTCGATTCCGGGTGTAGAAATTAATCCACTCCAGATGAGGCAGTACTGGAGTAGTGAAGAAGCTTATGTCAGAAGCGCTCGTGAAGTCGCACATAACTTTGCTGCAAATTTTGAGAGAAAAGGTTTTGAAAACACTGTTCCCGCACGAATTTCCTCTTCGGGTCCGCGGTTTCGTGGGTGAGATTCTGCTATAATGCCCCCATGAACGAATACGGAACCCTATCCCTTATCGCAACTCCTATCGGAAACCTCGAAGACATTACGATGAGATCCGTGAGAAAACTTCTCGAGGTTGACGGGATTGTCTGTGAAGATACGAGGAAGACAGGGATGCTCTTAAAGAAAGTTCGGGAATATGCCCGCATGTTACAGCTTGATTCAGCGAGAAAAAACGATACTCCGGTTCGTCTGCTTTCGTACCATGAACATAATGAAGCGCGAAGAATTCCCGAGATCATAAACGCGCTGAAAAATGGCCTGAATATTGCTGTTGTTTCAGACGCCGGAACTCCGGGAGTATCTGACCCCGGTTTCAGATTAGTCAGAGCTTGTGTTGCTGAAGGAATACCTGTAGAGTCCCTCCCGGGTCCGACATCGGTCATCACTGCTCTCGTCGTTTCAGGACTCCCGACCGATAAATTTACGTTCCTCGGCTATCCGCCGCATAAAGGTGGGAAGCGTAAACAACTGTATGAGGCAGTGAAACAAGCAGAACAATATGTAAAATCCACGATTATTCTGTTCGAAGCTCCGCATAAGCTGAAAAAAACACTTGATGAGCTCTTGGAAACGTTTGGTGACATTGATATCGTTATCACTCGTGAGTTAACGAAATTGCATGAAGAAGTACGAAGAGAGAAACTCAGTGAGAGTATTACGCATTTTAATAAAGTCACCCCCAAAGGAGAATTCGTGCTCCTCTTCCATCTGGATCAATCGTAGTATCATTTCATTATTCGCTCTTCCTATTTTGTATAATAACTAGAATTCTAATGAAATTTATTATTGGAACTAACAATGAAAAAAAAGTTCGGTCCGTACGGGATATGGTAAGGAGTGTGACGAATCGGGAAGACTTTGTTGTTGAAGGATTCCATGCATCCTCAGGAGTACCTGAAACACCCTGGGACAGGCAAACGTTTGACGGTGCAATCAATAGAGCGAGGAATTGCAAGAAACTCGGGAAAGGGGATTATTTTATCGGTCTGGAAAGCGGATTGATTGAGAGGTACGGACATATTTTTGAAGAAGCGTGGTGTTGTATCCTGAGTACGAGTGGAGAAGAGTATTTCGGTTATTCAAGCGGGCTCAAAGTGCCCGACTATATTATTAAAAAAATGGATGAGCTGAAGATCGACCATAACAGTGTCATGAAAATGCTGGAAGACGAGGAAGAAGGTCTTTATAAAGATACCTGGGCGAATTACTCAGGAAAATCTATCTCAAGGACAGTAAGCCTTGATGAAGCACTTCGAAATGCGCTGATCCAAACATTTGCTACAGAAAAAAGCTTTTATAAAAGGTAAATTTATACTGTGTTCTCAGTATTCCCAAAAACTTCTTTACTTATAACTCTTCCTTCATCACCGAGAGTATAGACATGAGCTGTGCCAGTGGGAAGCTCAAGCTTGGGTATATCATTGTCAGAAATATTTTCTAAGTACTTTGTGAGTGCTCTCAAGCTATTTCCATGTTCTACGATAAGTATATTCTTATGCTTCTTTAATTCAGGAAGGATATGGGATTCATAATAAGGAATAACACGGTTATAAACATCTTTGAGTGATTCTCCGTTCGGAACAGGGTAGTCCCAGCTTCTTCGTATTTTTTGAAATTCCTCATCACCGACTTGTTCTTTAACTTCCCATTTATTCTTACCTGTTAAGTCTCCGTAATTTCGTTCATTAAGTTCTAGGGCTTCAATAACCGGAATACTTTCTAATTTAAGTACTGAGCGTATCTCTTCCCACGTTTCTTTTGCCCTTTTGAGTGTTGAAGTATATACTTCATCTATCGGAATATCTCTCATCAACTCAGCTGTCCTCCTCGCTTCTTCACGACCTTCTTCAATGAGAGAAATATCAGTCCATCCAGTCCAAAGTCCTTTGAGGTTCCAATCTGATTTCCCGTGACGTATCAGTATTAATTTTGTCATATTAATTTTGATTCAGTTCCTGTTCTATCTGGAGTAATCGGTTATATTTGGCGACACGTTCGCCCCGAGCTGGAGCACCGAATTTCAGATAATCAGCTGAGACAGCCACAGCAAAATCTGCGATGAAGTCATCATTCGTCTCTCCGCTTCTGTGAGAGACGATAACTTTGATGCCGGCTTCTTTTGCCATTGCGACGACTGCGATCGATTCCATAACAGTTCCGATCTGATTCGGCTTAATGATAATACCCGTCAGGCATTGCTTCTCAAGTGCCAACTGGAGTCGTCCCGGGTTCGTTGCGGTGAGATCATCTCCTACGATCATACAATCACGGCCTAATTTCTCAGTCAGCATTTTCCAGCCATCGAGGTCATCCTCTGCCATCCCGTCTTCAAGATAAAGAATATTATATTTCTTGACTAACTCATCATAATAAGCGATTAGTTCTTGATCAGAAAAATCTGACGGTCTGTCTTTTAATTTATATTTTCCGTTAACAAAATAATTATCAGAAGCACAATCCATTCCGGTGAAAACATCATATCCCATCCGTAATCCTC